>DATENM010000145.1 GCA_035275065.1 Blastocatellia bacterium | reverse complement strand
CGGCGTTGAGGAATGCGGCAATAACGTTGATGAGGGTGGAAGGAGTGACAAACATCGCGGCGGCGTGTCGGAGGTATGCAGCACAGCCAGGACTTGCGATGGCAGCCATCGGGCTTGATCTTCGAGAATGAATAGACCCTGGGGCCAAGTCAACGACGCTTTCAAAAGCGCAAAACGGCTGATATGATCAGTGATTCATTCAGTTGCTGGAAAACTGACTGTAAAGGCGCGCATCGAAATCCTAAGCTCCGTAGGAGCGAGATGTTTATAGATAAAGCTGATGCCTATAAACATTTCGTGCCTACGGCACTTTTGCGAGACGCGCTGCTAGATTTGATTCATGGAGTCGATTGCAGCATGACGATTCAGCAACAGGTGCGCGACGAGTTGCGCGCCGCCATCAAAGCGTTGTTCGATATGGACCTCGCCGAGTTCACCAGCGAGATACCACCGCGCACAGAGCTGGGCGATCTGGCCTTCCCCGTCGCTTTCGAGCTGGCTAAACGGCTCAAAGCGGCAACCGGGCAGAAACAGAACCCGCGCGAAGTCGCGTCGCGACTGGCCGAAAAACTGCGCGCCGTCGAAGGCGTCGCCCGCACCGAAGTCGCGGGTGCCGGCTATATCAACGTCTACTTTGACCGCGCCAGTTATTTATTGAACGTCGCGCAAGGCAGCGCCGCGCCCGCGCCGCAGCTCGGCGGCAAGATCATCGTCGAGCACACGGCGGTCAATCCCAACAAGGCGGCGCACATCGGCCATCTGCGCAATGCCGTGCTCGGCGACACCACTGTGCGATTGCTGCGTGCCGCCGGCGAGACCGTCGAAGTGCAGAACTACATCGATAACACAGGTGTGCAGGTCGCCGATGTCGTCGTCGGCTTCCGCCACATCGAGCAGAAATCGCTCGAAGAGATCAAAGCCATCGAGGGCAAGTTCGATTTCTATTGTTGGAACCTGTACGCCCGCGTCGGCCAGTTCTACGAAGAAGACAAATCGCGCCTTGCGCTGCGCGCCGAAACCTTGCACGCCATCGAATCGGGCGAAGGCGAAGTCTACGAGATGGCCGATTACGTCGCGACGCGGATCGTGCATCATCACCTCGACACCTTCCTGCGCGTCGGCATCAAGTATGACGTGTTGCCGCGCGAGTCAGACGTGCTGCACCTGCATCTCTGGAACCGCGCCTTCGAGTTGCTGAAAACGCGCGGCGCAATCGAGCAGGTCGGCGAAGGCAAGCTCGCCGGGTGCTGGGTCATGCGCGCCGCCGACGACGGCCATCCTGCTGACGAAGAAGAGTCCGAGCACGAGGCCGACAAGGTGATCGTGCGCTCGAACGGCACGGTGACTTACACGGGCAAAGACATCGCCTTTCATTTATGGAAGCTGGGACAGCTCGACCTCGATTTTTATTACAAGCCGTTTCGCACATATCCCGATGGCCACACGGTCTGGGTGACGACCTCGAACGAGCGCGATGATTATCCGATGCATCCGAAGTTCGGCAACGGCGCGGCCTACTTCAATGTCATAGACATCGGCCAGTCTTACCCGCAGCATTACGTCAAGCTCGGCGTCATGGCCGTTGACCACGACGAGCGCGTCGAGCGCAGCGCTCACCTGGCTTACGAAAAAGTGACGCTATCGCCAGCCGCCGCCGAACAACTGGGCCAGCAGTTGTCCGAAGAAGACCGCAAGCGCGGCGCTGTCTCGATGTCCGGTCGCAAGGGGCTTGGCGTCAAGGCCGACGATTTGATCGATCAGTTGCAGGCGAGCGCCTTCGCAGAGGTCGAGAGCCGCCACCCTGAGCTGGATGAGTCAGAACAGCAGGCCACCGCGCATAAGATCGCCGTCGGCGCGCTGCGCTACTTCCTGCTGAAGTACCTGCGCAACTCGATCATCGCCTTCGACTTCAAAGAGGCGCTATCGTTCGACGGCGAGACCGGCCCTTATATTCAGTATTCGGTCGTGCGCGCCAATTCGATCTTCCGCAAGCTCACAGACGCCGGGATTACGCCGGGGGCGGCGGCCCTGCGCGAAGTGGCGCGCGAGCGCCTCAACGAGTTGCTCGGCAATGAAGCGGGCGATGATCTCTGGTCGCTCTGTTATCTGGCATCGCGCCTGGACGAAGTCATCGGCGGCGCGGTTGGCACGCTGGAGCCGGCCATTGTCGCGAAGTGGACGTTCCAACTGGCGCAGCGCTTCAACCTGTTTTATCACCATTACCACATTCTCTCCGAGACGGACGCCGACCGCCGCGCCTTGCTGGTCGCCATCACGGCCATCGTGCGCGAAAGGCTGATCGCCGCGCTCGACGTGCTCGGCATCGAAGCGCCGGAGCGCATGTAATGATGTAGCGCAATCTGTTAGATTGCGCGAGCCACGGCGCAAGCTAACAGATTGCGCTACATGAGAGGACATGCCGCATGCTCATCGTCATGACTCCTGAGGCGACCGAGGCGCAGGTCGAAGACGTCCTGCAAGTCATTCGTAGCCTGGGCTACAAACCACACCCGATGCCCGGTGAGACGCGCACGGCGATTGGCATCACCGGCAATCCCGGCGCGATTGATCCCGCTCATTTCGAGAACCTGCCCGGCGTCGCTGAGGCCATCCGCGTGTCGAAGCCTTATAAGCTGGTCAGCCGCGACCTCAAGCACGATGACACGGTTGTACAGATCGGCGACGCAGACATCGGCGGCCCGCAGCCGGCCATCATCGCCGGCCCCTGCGCCGTCGAATCGCATCAACAGACGATGGAGATTGCCGAGATCGTCGCCGCCAGCGGCGCGCAGTTCTTTCGCGCCGGCGCTTTCAAGCCGCGCACCTCGCCTTACTCGTTTCAAGGGCTGGGCGTCGAAGGATTGAAGATACTGGCCGACGTGCGTGACCGCTTCGGGCTGAAGATCGTCACCGAAGTCCTGGACACAGAGACCGCCGATGTCGTCGAAGAGTATACAGACGTGCTGCAAATCGGCGCGCGCAACATGCAGAACTTCTCCCTGCTCAGGCGCATCGGCCAGGCGCGCAAGCCTGTGATGCTCAAACGCGGGCTGGCGGCGACGCTTGAAGAGTTCTTGCTGGCCGCTGAATACATCATGGCCGAGGGCAACTATAACGTCATCCTCTGCGAGCGCGGCGTTCGCACCTTCGCCGACCACACACGCAACACGCTCGACCTGTCCGTGGTGCCGGCGGTGCAGCACCGCTCGCACTTGCCGATCATTGTTGACCCGTCGCACGGCACAGGCAAACGCCATAAGGTGATCCCGATGGCGCGCGCCGCCATCGCCGCCGGCGCCGACGGCATCATGGTCGAAGTCCACAACCACCCCGAGCTGGCGCTCTCGGATGGCCCGCAGGCGCTGCTGCCCGATATGTTCAACCGGCTCGTCACCGAAGTGCGCGCCATTCACCGCGTCATCCTCGAAACCGAAACCCCTCAAGCATGAGAAGGCAAAGGGCAAAGAGCAAAAGGCAAAAGGCAAACGTTGCCGCGCCCGCCGCTTTGCCGCTGCCGGAAAGCCCTCCGCCCGACGACGCGCCACCGTCGGGCGATGTCCCTGGTGATGCCGCGGCGTCTGATTCTCTAATCCCACAGCAATCAGCAACGAGATTTGACCGGGCGACGAAGTTGATTGCCGAGCGCGGCACAGTGTTAGTGGCCATCATTGCCGCCGTCCTCTCTATCGCCTGCTTTGCCTACTTCTTCGCCAACGGCATGACGAATCACTATGGCGATGGCCTCGCTCACGTCAACATCGCCCGCAAGGTCGTTGATTCGCCCGACAGCTCGCTGTGGCAGAGATACTTGCAAATCGGCACGCCGTGGCTTCCATTACATACCGTGCTGATGCTGCCGCTGGTGGCTAACGACAGCCTGTGGCGCAGCGGCGCGGCCGGCAGCCTGGTTTCGATGGCGGCTTTCGTGATTGCGGCGACGATGATCTTTCAAATCGCGCGCCGGCTGTATCGCCAGGAAGATGCGCGGCTGGCGGTATGGATGCCGGTCGCGTCAGTGGCGATCTTCGCGCTGAATCCGAGCGCGCTGTTTATGCAAACGACGCCGATGACCGAGACCGTTTTTATGGCGTCAATGACGACGGCGGTCTTCTGCTTACAGCGATGGGTCGCTGAGCCGACGACGAAGCGGCTCGTGGCGGCTGGTCTGGCGATGACCCTGGCAACGCTAGCGCGCTACGAAGCCTGGCCGGTGGCGATGCTGTCGGTTTTGATCGTCGCTCTCGCGAGTGTCGGCACATGGAAGATCAAGTCGAGGAATGCCGCCGTGTTTGCCGCGCTGGTGGCCGCCGGGCCGCTTTACTGGTTGTGGCATAACTGGGCGATCTTCGGCAACCCGCTCGAATTCCTGAGCGGCGCGCATTCGGCGCGCGGCATCTTTCTTCACGAAGAAGCCCGGCTCGGCTGGGCCAAAGTCTTCATCGGCCACCCGCTGATCTCGATGCTGTGGATGGCCATCACCACGGCGGTCTGCGCCGGCCCGCTCGTGCTTCTGCTCGGCGGCGTTGGTTTTGTAACCTTCGTCGCTTTGAAGCGGCGAGCCCTGGTCGGGCACCTGCCGGCGGCATTGCTCGCAGTGCCTTTCTTCTTTCATGGGTTCAGCGTCGCGCGCGGCGAGATTCAGATTTTTCCTTTCAGCGCCTTCGGGTTGCTCAACGTGCGTTATGGCCTGCCGCACCTGCTGGCGCTTGCGGCGTTCGCCCCGGCAGTCGCGTGGCTGTTCAAACCGCGAATCCGGCAAGCCGCGCTCGTCGTGCTGGGCGGGCTGGTCGTGTTGCAGTATGGCTACTTGATCTCTGAAGGGCCGTCGCAACTGGCGGTCTATCAGGAAGGCTATCGCAATGGCGTCAACTCGGCGCGCGCCCGCGAGTGGGCGCGGGTTGCCGCATGGCTCGAAGCCAATCCGCCGCGGCAGGCCGTCTGGATGAACACCGGCGCTTTAGGGCCGGTCGTGCCGCGCGGCGGACTGCGTTTCGCGCAGATCATTCACGAAGGCTCGCTCCGCTGGCACGCCATCAACGAAGCGATTCCCGCCGATGTTTCGATGGTGATTTACCAGGCGGGCGACCCGGTCGCCGAGCAGCTTCAGAATAATCCAGCTCTGGCTCGGGATTTCGCTGATCACTTTCAGCAGCAGTTTGCCTATGGCGACGTGAAAGTCTTTGCTCGGAAATAAGCGGGGCGGGTGAGCCCGAGCCGGTCAGGGGCGCTCGGCGGCGGGTAAGGCGTTCAGGTTTTCTGGAGCGCGGTGCAGCATGGTGCGCACGCGGTTGCGGCCCGCGTCTTTTGCGAGGTACATGGCGCGGTCAGACATTTCTATCAGTTCTTCCTTGGTCGCCGCGGGTGTCGGGTAGGTGGCAAGGCCGATGCTCGCCGTCACCGCGCCGACCTTGGGCACCGGCTGTAAGGCGATGGCTTCGCGGACGCGCTCGGCGACCTGGAATGCCGCCTCGCGCTCGCATTGCGGCAGGATGATGACGAACTCTTCGCCGCCATAACGCGCGCAGATATCGATCTCGCGCACCGTCGCTTTCAAGATGGCGGCAATGTGGCAGAGCGCGGCATCGCCGGCGCGGTGGCCGTGGGTGTCGTTGATGCGTTTCAGGTGGTCGAGGTCGAGAAGGATCAGCGACAGGCTTTCATTGTTGCGGTCGGCCATCTGAATCTCGCGGTCGAGCCGCTCGTGAAAATAACGATGATTATAAAGCCCGGTTAGCGAGTCGGTCATCGCCTGGGTCTGCACGTGACGGAACAGACGCGCGTGACTGATGGCAATCGCCAACTGGTCCGACACGGTGCGGACCATCAAGCGCTCTTCGTCTTCCCAATCACGATTCGGTGTGTCGTCTTCGACGACCAGCACGCCAATAATGCTGTTGCGATAGGTCAGGGGAATTTCCAGCGAGCCGGGCACGTCAACCGCGGCGCTCAGGCCACCGGTGGCGAAGGCCGTTGCCGGCACAACGGTGTGGGTCAGCCCGTTGCCATTCCCCGGGGCCTGCATTTCCGTCGCTCGCAGGAGCGGCGGTGCAAGGTATGAAATCACCGAATCGGGCGCCGGTGCCTTCAAGGCATGGAGTTCCCTGTCCGGCGCTTCATGCAATTTATCCTCGGCGCGCTCGTAAACGCTGATGCCTTCCGGCAAGCTCGTGCCCTCGCGCCATAGCACCAGCGCGGCGCGGCGGGCGTTGAGCGCCCGGCCCACCTCTTCAACCGCTGTTTGTAAGATGACTTCAAGTTCGAGCGTGTTCGAGATGGCCGAGCTGATGCGGCTCGTGGCCATGTCGAGCTCGCTCTGCCGCTGCATCAGCCGCGCCAGTTTCGTCGTGAAGGTCAGGGCCACACGCAGCGACGCGCGCCGTGTCGTCGTGGCGTTCAGCAGCATCTCCAGGCCGCTGCGTGCCTTGGGCCGCTGCGGGCCGATGCGCGCCAGCAGGTACTCGACCGCCGTGTAAACCACGTTCGGGTCGAAGGTCCAGACGACGGCATAGGTCTGCGCCTGGGTGGCCGACGAGCGCGGTATCTCGGCGCATGAGAGCAGCCCGCAAAAGCGCGGGTCAATCACCAGTATGAATGGGCCGTTCTCCAGATCGTGGTGTTCGCGCTCTTCGAACAGGGTAAGGGATTCGCGCGCCGGCGCTTCCCAGGTGCGGGTCGCGCAATGTGAATCGCAGGTGAAGAGATAGAGGTGACGCGCGTCACCAGCCAGCTTCTGCAAGCGCTCGCGGTCGCGCTCCGGGTCGCCGTCCGGGCAGCGGCCTTCGAGCACCAGTACCGAGGACTTGTTTTCGGTTACCAGGTCTTCGAAATAGCTGACCAAACGCTTGACCGTCTGCCGATTGCAGCGAACCGGGACTAGTTCGGCGCTGTGCTGGTCGGTGAGTACGTTAAAAAGCGAATACATCAGTAGTGCGCAGAGGGATAACCGACTTCAGTTCATGCGGGGACAGGACTGACAGGGCCATTGTACAATGCCGCCTTTCCGTGTCAATTGTTTTGTTGAGCGTTTTGAGGCTTTTCGTGCCCTGATCGGCAGAGCGCAAGCTTGATTTCCGATTGAGCCAGGTTGCCGCGTAACCTCATGACGGTATGTAATTTTTTCAGTGACAGTAGGAAACTAATACAAGTCGATTTGCGGCGCATCTCGCCTAATCGCTCGAAACCGGCCCACAGCGCCGATTTCAGTCACCTGCCCCGTCCGAGGCTATCTGGCACGCGAGTCGCAGACTAGTTCGCGGCTCAGACACGCACGCGAGCCGGTTTAAAATCATTCGAAATTTGAACAGGCCATCGAGGAGGGAACGAATGAAGCTGAAATTATTCACGGTCACGCTGATTCTGGTCATCGGCGTCTTCCTGGAGAGTGGTTGCGCGACCAAGAAATATGTCCGCAACCGGGTTGCCGAGCGCGCCACGCCGCTTGAGAATCGCACCAGCGAGCTGGAAGAGACTTCGCGCCGCAATACTCAGGGAATCGGCGAGTTACGAACGGGCGTCGAAGACGCGCGTGGCCGCGCCGACCGCGCGCAGTCGACCGCTGACAACGCCGCATCGTCCGCTGAACAGGCCAACTCGCGCGTCACCGGCGTCGAGCGCAACGTCGAAGAACTGCGCGCCAACCTCGACAAATATAGCCTGAGCAATACGGCGAACGTTTTCTTCCGGCCCGGCAGCGCCCGGCTGACGCCTGAAGCCACGGCGCAGCTCGATCAGCTCGCTTCGCAAATTACCGACCGCAATGGCTTCGTCCTCGAAATCACCGGTTTTGGCGACACGACGCGCGCGACCCGCTACAACGAATCATTGGCGCAAATGCGCGCCGAAGCGGTACAGCGCTACCTTGCCGACAAGCACAACATCTCGCTGATGCGCATGTTCGCCATCGGCTTCGGCGCGGCGCGTCCGCTGACGCAGAACGTCTCAACGGGTGAGGCCGGCGCGCAGCCGACCTCTGGCCGCGCGCTTAATCGCCGCGTCGAGATTCGTCTGCTGACCAATAATGCGGTGCCGGGCGCGCCGATGCGCACGACGACCACGGGAGCCACAGGCCGCCCATCGCCACAGAATCCTTGATTTCTCTCATCGCGTAGCAAGCCCCCGCTTGCGACCCGCAGGCAGGCAATGCGTCGCGTGCATTGCCTGCCTGCGGTAAGGGTCATTTGAGGCCCCGCACGGGTAAGGCCCCCGCTCAAATTGCCGGTTTCCGCCTGCCGACCCGCTGAATCTACGCCCGCCGACATCCACCCTTCCTCAATTCGCTTAACCTTCCAGAACTTCGCGGCTATAATGCTGAGGCAACCGGATTTAGGGTCATGGCATCACAGGCAGTGAAGTCATGGCTATGGCAACCAACATATTGATAATGACCATGACCGCCGAAAGAACCGAGGTGCCGAGCGACCTGGAGCTGATCCGGGCGGCGGCAGCCGGTGACGCGGCGGCCTTCGAGCAGCTTTACCGGCAGCATTACCGGCGCGTCTATTCGCTCTGCCTGCGCATGCTCGGCAGCCAGACGCAGGCCGAAGACCTGACACAGGAAGTCTTCCTGCAAGTCTTTCGCAAGCTCGGCAGCTTCCGCGGCGATTCGCAGTTTACGACCTGGCTGCACCGGCTGACGGTCAACCAGGTCTTGATGCATTTCCGCAAGCGCGGCGTCAAGCTCGAACACACGAGCGAAGAAGGCGATTTCACCAACGTCGTTGACACGCCGTTGCAAAGCACGCGGCGCATCTCGATGGTTGACCGCCTGGCGCTGGAAAAGGCCATCTCCGAGCTGCCGCCGGGCTACCGCACGGTCTTCGCGCTGCACGACATTGAAGGCTACGAGCATGAAGAGATTGCCGATATGCTCGGCGTCAGCATCGGCACCTCGAAATCGCAGCTTCATAAGGCGCGCATGCGATTGCGCGAGCTGCTGATGAAGAAGTGAGGCGGGAGGGTTGCCCTGTTGAGATATTCATAAAAGATCGGGTGATTCAAATGGTTTGCGAGCAGTTTCAAGAACTCTTATCAGATTACATAGACGGCTTGCTGGAATTGGGCGAGCAGACGAAGGTTGAAAGCCATCTGGCGGATTGCGAGCCTTGCCGCGCTGTGCGCGATGACCTGTTGCAGATCGTCCATTTCAGCCATCAGCTCCCCGAGCAAGCGCCCTCTACGGCATTGTGGTCGCGCATTCAAAGCGAGCTGGCCCAGGAGCAGCCTGCGAGCCGCCTGAGCCTCTGGTGGGGACGATTGCGGGCGCAGCATTTCAACTTATCACTGCCACAACTGGCGGCCAGCGCCGCCGCCTTGACGATCATATTTTCCATCGGCATCATCGCTTTTCGCCATGAATCAACAGCCACGCTGATGAGCGCCGGGCCGGCGGTTCCCGGCCCCGTTGATCGCCTTTCAAGCTCTGAATTCGACGCGCTCGAACAGCAGATCAACCGTTTGTCTGAAAGTATCGAGCAGAAGAAGAGCGCCTGGACGCCTGAGCTGCGCGACGCCTATGAGCGCAACCTGATTTACGTCAACCAGTCGCTCGCCGAGTGCCGCCACCAGATTCACGACAACCCGGCGGATGACACAGCGCAAGAGCTGATGTTGAACGCTTACCGTGAAAAAGTGCGATTGCTTGAGGGATTTCAAAGTTTCTAACCGCGCCGCCGGGCGGGCGCTGAATCCGCGCGGCGGCTAACCTCACCCGTCGAGCCGTGCCCCGGAACGATGATGAGTTTGTTGATTAAGCTCTGGAATCATCGCCTGCCGCGCCTTACCGTTTTGGCGCTGCTCTCCTGCCTGACCCTTTTCGCCTTAACGGCCCACGCCGAGCCGGCGACGCGGTTCGAGCGCACCTACACGCCGCGCGGCACCGCGCGCCTGAGCGTGTCGAACATCAACGGCACCATTCGGGTTACGGCCTGGGACAAGCACACGATTCTGGTGCGCGCCAACGCCGCGCCGGTCGTCGAAATCACCGACCGCGAGATGGGCGACAGCATCATCATCGCCGTCAAACGCAGCTTCCGCATCGGTCGCGCCGATTTCGAGATCAGCGTCCCGGCAGATACCCTGCTCACCCTGAAGAATTTGATGGGCGACGTCGAAGTGAACGGCGTCAACGGCCCGGTCAGCATCGATTCGATTGACAGCAACGTGCGGCTGGTCGGGGTGAACAGTCCATCCGTAGATATCAAGGTGACGAGCGGCGACATCGTCTTTGATGGTGACCTGCGCGAAGGCGGCAACTACACCATGCAATCCCTGAAGGGCGACCTCGAAGTCACTGTGCCCGAATCCACCCCATTTAATCTGAACGCCCGCGCCTTGAGCGAAAATATCAACCTCGGCAGCTTCATCTCGAACCTCGCCAGCGCCTCGCGCGGCCCCAAAGGCGTTAGCGGCTCCTACCTGCGCGGTGGCCCGCGGCTGTCGTTGACGACTTACGCCGGGCGCATCCTGCTGCACAAGAAATGACCCGCCGGCTCGCGTCGCCGCGTTTACTTCTTGCCTGATTGCGCGTAAGCCGATAACAACCTCTGCCGCCAGAAAAGTCTGAAGAAATTCTTGCGCCCGCAGACTTTAAGGGTCGAGCGTCGGAACCCCGCGCCATTTAGGGTCGTACGGTTGGGTGGCTCAAACGCCGTCGTAGCAATTTAACTCACAGGTAGGGTAAAATTCATTGAGTGCAACCAGGAGAGCTTCGTATTTCGAGCAAGGGGCAGGAACAGACGAATTGAAACGAGCGATTAAATCCAGCGCCAGCGCGCAAGGCCAACGCGCCTTGAAACCCCATAAGCCCCGCGCTTCGAAGACGGTCAGCGGCGCAATCGAGCCGCCTCCTTTCGGCGAGGCGCTGCCAGACAAGCCGCCGCATCCAACACTCGACCACCTGCTTCCCTTCCTCGAAGAGCGCATCACGCTCAGGATGCCGAGCGACATCAAGCTTCTCGATGGCGTGCTTGAATATTTGAACGAGCGGTTGCTGCGCCTGGGCTTTGTGCAGCCGGAGGATTCCGAGCTGATCATCGCCCTCGACGAAGCTATCGTCAACGCCATCAAGCACGGCAATAAATTCGATGCCAACAAGGCCGTGTCGATTACTGCCGAGCTAAACGCCGAAGGCACGCGCTTCATCATCGCCGACGAAGGGCCGGGGTTTGACCTGTGCAAAGTGCCCGACCCGACCGACCCCTGCCGTCTGTTAGAGCCGAGCGGGCGCGGCCTCTATCTGATCAGCCATATCATGGACGAAGTCCGCTTTAACGACGCCGGCAACCAGTTGACGATGTTCAAGCGCATACGGCAATGCCCGCGCGCCGATGTCCCTGAAAGTGAAAAGTGAGTTGGGGCTTTTAGATTCGGTCTGGAAGCGTCAGCGGGCCAGTGTCACCTGTCGGGCGCAAGATCGCATGTAACGACGCGGCGCGGATACTGTCGGGCAGGTTATCGCTCATCACGCGGCGGGCACATTGCTCGTCATAGCCGTGAACGATCAGCGCGGCGCGCAGCCGGCGCTGGGCGGTGAGCGGCCAGGTGGTCAGGGCTTCGATCAGCATCACTTCAAAAGCAACGCGAGATTCGGGCGATAAACGCTCCAGAGTCGGCCAATCCCATTCGCCGGCTTCGCGCATTCGCTGTAACTCAGCCACCGCCTTCTCCATTTCGCTCCGGCCCGAAACCGCCCGGGCCATAGCATTCTGATCGTTCATAAATAGGATTCCGACTCCGAACAAAATCCCCTCGGGCTACGGGATTACCCTTATTATCCAGCAACGTCCGTTCCCCTGTCCACATTTTGTGTTGCTTACCCCGAAATCACATAGACAGATGGAGTAGCGAAGTCTAACAAGTTTGCAAACGCATCGCAGACCAAAAAGGTGCTGAATTTCCTGTTACTGAACGCGCCAGCTACGGAAGGCTTTCACCCACCGCTCATGAGATGGGGTAACGGAGGGTTGAACGGATAAATCTAGGGGCAGGGCAAGCCCGCGCCACAGACCGGCACACGTTAAGCTTGAAACTTTTTGCAGCCGGGCATCACTTACTGGCGGCCTAAATCCTTATCCGCTCAGAAAGGGAAACGAACGATGAAACCCTATGCCTCAGTGATGCTTGCTCTCTGCCTGTCCTGCGCCTGGCTGATGCCGCAATCCGGCGTTGCGCAAGAATCGGGCAAGCCGTCGAGCTTGACCAAAGAACAATGGCGGCAGGACCTGCAATACCTGGCCAGGGAATTGCCCAAACGGCACAAGAATGCATTTCACACCGTGACGCGCGAGCAATTCGAGAGCGACATCACCGCGCTCGATGCGGCAATTCCCTCGCTCCAGGACCATCAGATCATCGTGAGGATGCTCCAGATCACCGCCCGTGTCGGCGACGGGCACACCTATGTCCACCTGCCGGCCTCTTTCAAGCGCTATCCGCTTCAACTCTACTGGTTCGGCAATGAGCTGCGCGTCACGCATGCCGCCGCCGAATATGAAACAGCCCTCGGCGCTCGCGTCGTCAGGATCGGCGAGATGAGTGTAGGCGACGTGCAGGCGCGAATTCTCGGGCTCCTCTCGCAAGCCGAAAACGAGTGGTTTATCAAGAACAACAGCCCGAGATTGATTGTGCGCCCCGAAGTGCTTCAGGCGCTTGGCATCGTACCAACGGTCGAACGTGCGTCATTCACCTTTGAAGACGAGCAAGGCAAGCAGTTCGCTCTGGAACTTAAACCGGTCTCGGCCATACCAGACGCCAGCGGCGTCACCCGGCTGTCGTTTCGCCCTGCGGTCAAAGAAGAGCCGCTCTATCGCCAGCGCCCGGCCGAGCCGTTCTGGGTCACCTACCTACCAGATGGCCAAACCGTCTACGTCAATTTCAGAAGCTATAACGGGCTTGGCGAAAATGCCAAAAAGCTCTTTGACCTCATCGACCATCAGCCGACGAAAAAGCTGGTCATCGATATGCGGCAGAACAGCGGCGGCGACTTTACAAAGGTGCGACGCGACCTGATCCCCGGCATCAAGCAGCGCGCCGAAATCAATAAGCCGGGACACCTGTTCGTCATCATCGGCCGTGCAACCTTTTCCGCCGCGATGAGCAACGCGGCAGACTTCAAGAAAGAGACCCACGCGATTCTCGTCGGCGAGCCGACAGGAGAGAAGCCAAACAGCTATCAGGAAAACGACGAGCTGAAGCTGCCGAATTCCGGCATTGTCGTGTCGTATTCAACCCGGTATTACAAGTTTCTTGACGAAGACGCGCCCGCGGTCATGCCGGATAAACGGCTTGACCCGGAGTGGCCGGCTTACCGCGCGGGCCGCGACCCGGTGATGGAATGGATTCTGGCATACCCCGCCGATTGAAGTGCCGGTTGTCGGCGCAAACAAAAAGGCGGCCTCAAATCGAGGCCGCCGTGAACCCGCTCACGAACGAATCAGGAAGCAAATCTATGGGCGCGCTTTGTACTTCTCGTAAAGCTCTGTGTGCCGGGTCGTCAGCGGCACCTGCCGACCATTGATGAAGAGGTGCTTGACCTGCGTGACGATCTCCAGCGGGTCGCCGTCGGTGACGATCAGGTTGGCGATCTTGCCTGTCTCGATAGAGCCGATGCGGTCGGCGACGCCGAAGATTTCCGCGGGATAGATCGTCACCGCTTTCAGCGCCTCTTCCTTCGGCAAACCGAACGCGGCGGCCATGCCTGCGTTGTAAGGCAGGTCACGCGCCGAGGCCGAATCTGCCGTCTGAAAGGCGATCTTAACGCCGGCCCTGGCCAGCAGCCCTGCATTGGCGAATGCCGCATCATAGGCGTCGTCCTCGCGGTTCGGCATGCGCAGCACAGGGCCGACGATGACCGGGATGTTCTTGGCTTTGAGCTGGTCGGCGACACGGTAGGCTTCGATGCCGCCGGCAATGATCACCTTGAGCTTCATGTCGTCGGCAAAAGCGATGGCGCCTTTGATGTCGCGCTCGGTGTTGGCGTTGATTACCACCGGAAGCTGACCGCGCACGACCGGGATCAAAGCTTCGAGCTTGAGGTCAACGTCCTGTTTCGGCAGGCTGGCATCGCGGGCGCGGGCGTCTTTAGCATCGGCATAGGCGTGGGCGTCGCGTAGAATCTTCTTCAAGCTCTCGACCTGCTTATCCTGCTCTTTCCGCGCTTCGTTGGTCGCCCCGCGCGACCCTTCAAAACCGAACTCGGAGCCTTGCCCGAAACCGCCCGGCCAGTTGACGTGCATGGCAACGGGCGACTTTAAAATCATGTCGCGCGGCACCCAGCCGTCGAGGTTGATGAGCGCGCTCTGCCCGGCGATCAGCCCGCCGCGCGGTGTCGTCAGCGATGTCGTGATGCCGTTCACACGCGTCACCGCGATGTGCGAGCTGTCCGGGTGAAGGGCGACATCCACATGAATGTTGGCGTTGTTGTCGCCGATCTCTGCGACATCAACCGAGCCGGCCACCGAGCCGATTTCCATCAGGCCGATCTCGCCGCCCGCATCGATCATGCCGGGATAGACCGACAACCCGGTCGCGTCAATCACACGGGCGTTGGGCGGCGACTGCACGTCAGCGCCGACAGCGGCGATCTTGCCATTCGTAATCACTACCGTGCCGCGCTCGATGATCGGCCCGGTGACGGTGACGATGCGGGCGTTGCGAATGACGGTGGTGTCGCCGCCGGTCTGCGCCGCCGATTGCGACCCGAAGGCCAGCGCGCAGACGATGAGAAGGGTGACAAATAGAATTCCGTTTCGTTTCATCCTCGGTCTCCAAATTGTGGCGCAAGGCGGTTAGCTTGCGCGAGTCCGTGCGCAAGCTAACCGCCTTGCGCCACATCAAGTCATTCTAATTCTCCGGGTCGTTATCCGGCTCAGTAATGGTCGGCTGCATGGCGTCGGGCTTCTCGTCGTTGCGCTGCTGGCGCGGCCCGCGCTGCCGTTGCAGGCGTTCAGCCTTGATCAACTCTTCCTTCTCGCGCTTCATCGCCTCGCGCTGCTGCATATCTTTCTGGCGGTCGAAGTAAATCTCGCCCTCGATGAAGGTCGTCTCCGGCATGGTGTAGACCGAAAACGGATGCTGGCTGAAGATCACCAGGTCAGCATCCTTGCCCACATCAATCGAGCCTGTGCGCTTGTCTATGCCGAGCTGGATCGCCGGGTTGAGCGTCACCATGCGCAGCGCCGCTTCTTCACTCATGCCGCCGTACTTCATGCCCTTGGCGGCTTCGAGGTAGAGCCGCCGGGCGCGCTCGTCCGAATCAGAGTTGACCGAAACGTTGACGCCGCGCGCGCTCATCAGCGCCGCGTTGTAAGGGATGGCATCATACGCTTCCATCTTGTAGCCCCAGAAGTCTGCGAAGGTCGAGCCATGCGTCTTGTGCGCGGCGATTTCGTTGGCCACCTTGTAGCCTTCCAAAACGTGCTGCAAGGTCTGCACGTGGAAGCCCAGCTCGTCGCCGAGGTTCAAGAGCATAACGATCTCGTCATTGCGGTAGCAGTGCGAGTGGATGAAGCGTTTGCCTTCCAAAATCTCGACCAGTGCGTCGAGCGCCAGGTCGCGGCGCGGCGCGATGGCGTTCTTGTCCTTGCTCTTGCGGGCCTCGTACTCCTGCCACTCGCGGCGATAATCCTTGGCGCGCACGAAGGCGTCGCGGATCGTCTCTTCGACGCCCATGCGGGTCGCCGGATAGCGGCGCGGTATGCCCGGCGTGATGCCCTGGTTATTCGAGCGCTTGGGATTTTCGCCGAGCGCGAACTTGATCCCCGGCGGCGCGTCTTTAATAAACCAGGCGTCGGCCGGCTTGCCGAGCTTGAGCTTGATGACCGCATTCTGGCCGCCGATGGCATTGGCCGAGCCGTGCAGGACATTGACCGTCGTCACGCCGCCCGCCAACTGGCGGTAGATGTTCGGGTGGTTCGGGTCAATGATGTCTTGAATCCGCACCATCGCCGTGACCGACAGCGTGCCTTCGTTGATGTTGCCTTCGCCGGCGGTGTGCGAATGGCAATCGATGATGCCGGGGGTGACGAACTTACCTGTGGCATCAATCACTCTGGCGTTCGCGTCGCTGGCTTTGACGTTCTCGCCGACGGCGGCGATCTTACCGTCGCGGATCAGGATCGAGCCATTCTTGATGGTGCCGTGCGACGCCGTCAGGATCGTTGCGTTGCGGATCAAGGTCTCGCGCGGAGCCCCCTGAGCCGCCGCGGAACTGGCTCCCAGAGCCGCATTCGCCTTGCGCCCGCCGGTCTGCGCGAATGCGCTCAGGCTCATGGCCAGCGTCAATGTCATTGCCATCATCGCGTTGAATCGTTTCATATTGTCCTCCTCAATTACCTCGGCCTCGTGCCGCTGAAGTCGAAGGTGCCAATCGAAGGAATCGTCACCGTGCCGCGCATACTGTTGCCTTCGATGGTCCCCACGAAGAGCGCATTGACCGTGTCGCTTTGTATCTGGATGCTGGCGCTGAAGCGCAGCTCGTTGCCGGTCAGCTTGGCGTCGCGAATTTCGTAAGTCCCCTGTGGCGCGTTGAGCGTGCCGAGAAGCTGGCCGCCGTCGCGGCGCAGGCTCAAGCGCACTTGCGTATCGCCCTGCGGCGTGGCCACCTGGAGCGACCACTCGCCTGCGGGATCAACCGCCGCCACGCCGCCCGCTACACCGCCGGGCGCGCCACCCGGTGCGCCGCCGGGTCGTCCGCCGCCCGGTCGCCCCGCCGGCGCTTCGGGCTTCTTCAACTCAATTTCTTTACCGTCAATGAAGACATAGCGCAGCTTGGCGTCTCTGGCCAGCAGGTCGCCGCTGGTAACGACCAGATTGGCGATCTTGCCGACCTCGACGCTGCCGAGCTGTTCGCTGGTGCCAAGTATCTCCGCCGCGTTGATCGTCAGCGCGCGCAAGGCTTCGTCTTTCGATAAGCCGCTCTCGATGGCGCGCTGCACGTTGGCGATAAAGTCGGCGGGCCGCTGAGTGCCGGAAGCGAAAGCGAACTTGATGCCCGCCGCGGCCAGCCGCGCCGCGCCCTTCGGCGTTTCGGCGCGGTTGCGCAGGATGCGCAGCGATTCGTCTTCGTCTTCGGGCAGGTCAACCGGGCGGCGCGGGTAATCAACGGAGAGGATCACCGGCACGTTCGCCGCCTTGAGCATATCAATGACGCGATAGCCATAGAGCGCGCCGGCAATGATCGGCTTCAGGTTGAACTCCCTGGCGACCATCAGCGAGCGGCGAATGTCGCCTTCCGAGTTGGCGACGAACATGACGGGCAGCTCGCCGCGCAGCGCCGTCTGCAAAGCGGCGAGCTTCTTGTCATACGATGGGCGCTCGACGCCGCGCTTGACGCGGTTATAGCGATCCATCTCGTCGCGGTAATGCATGGCGTCATAAAACGTCTGCCGCACAAAGGCGACCGTGCCCATCAACGAGTTCGGATACTGCGAGAAGAATCCGCCGGCGGGCGTGAACTGCACGGTCAGCGCGACCGGCGCGCGCACGACCATCTGCGAGGCTTCGTCGGCGGCCAGGCTGATGACCGCGCTTTGGCCGGGAAAGATGCCCTGGCGCGGGCTGCTGAGCGCGGCAGTAAAACCGGCGTTGCGCGCGTCTTCGATGCCCGGCGCATCGGGCTTGACCTGATCCGCGGCGGTAAGCGAAGGGTCGCCGTGCGCCGCATCCGGGTTCGGTTGCGCGCCGGCAGCCAGCGCGGCGACGGCGGCCTGCTGCCGCCCCTGCCCCTGGCCGCGGCCAGCGGCCTGCTGCGGCTGCTGGGTCTGCAATCCGAGGCTCGACATCGCGTCAATCAATCCCGGGTAGACCGTCAGCCCCGCGCCTTCGATGACGCGAGCGTCGCCGGGTATCTTGGCGTTCTCGCCGACTTCGGTAATCAGGCCATTGCGAAAGACGACCGTGCCTTTGGCAATCGTCTTGCCGGTGCCGGTAATGATCTGCGCGTCTTTGATCGCATAAGCGTCGGGCGCAAAACCGCGCGCCGTGTGTGGCCGAGCGGCGCTGAACAACATGCTGGCGGCCAGGGCCAGCGCCACAAGCAGCGTCGCGGGCCTCGACGAGACGCGTGGCCGATTTAGCGAGCGATGCGACGGCTGAGAATTAACCATCCTCATATGCCTCCAGAATACAGGTAGAGATTCAAAAGAAAGCCGGTTGAAATGACCGCTGCGACGGCTAACACTCGCGCGGAGCGTCCACTGTTTTGCGCATAATCTATAGCAAAGCGGCGGGCTCCGCAAGTTGCGCCGGCGGTCGAGATCATCAATAATAGAGGCTCTCGAAAAAAGGAGGTGTGCGATGGCGGGCGAGTTCGATAAAGATTTCGGCTACCTGATGCCATTTCTCGACAAGGTCGCGGCTGCGGCGGCATCGCTTGCAGACCCGGCGGCGCGGACCGAGCTGACACGGTTGATCGCCGAAGAGAAAGCGCGATGGGCGCGCATCCGCGAGTTGCTCGGCGGCGCAAGCGGTCGGGCGACGACCGCGCCAGCCGCGACAACCGCGCCGACCACGACGATTGCGCCGACTACGCCGGCCAACCCGATCAATCCGCCTGCCGTCGCGTCAGCAGCCCGCGAGCCATTCAGCTTTACCGTCGGCAGTCTCAGGCCGAAACGAACTTAATCGCCGCAATTCGGTCGAGCGAATCAGTGGCCCATCTGAAGGCATGTTTTCAACACGCGGCTAGCGCGTCTCTCCCCGACATTGAGCCAGCAAGGAGCCAACAGGTCATGCTAAAGCAATCAAGAGCTTTCAAAACCAGCTTTGCGCTTTCAGTGATATTGCTTGCTCTCTCACAAGCGGCTTCGGTTGCAAATCTGCGAGCCGCGCAACAGACGAATCATTCTGGCCAGACGGCGATGCTCGACAATAAGAGCATCGAAGCCATCATCGGCAGGCCGGGCGAGATGAAAGACAATGTTTATAAGATCGGCCTGCCGCGCACCGATTTGAAGGTTCGCGCCGGCGGCGTAGACATCAAGCCGGGGCTGGCGCTCGGCTCGTGGATGGCCTTCAAGCGCATGGGCGATCATACGACGGTGATGGGCGACCTCGTGCTGCTCGAAAGCGAGCTGAACCCGGTGCTGGCAAAGCTCGAAGAGAACGGCATCGAGGTCTCGGCGATTCATAACCACGTCATCGATGAACAGCCGCGCGTGATGTACATGCACTTCATGGGTCACGGCGACGAGGCGAAGCTGGCGCAGGCGCTCAAGGACGCGCTGTCGCTGAGCGGCACGCCGATGGGGCCGGCCCCGGCGGCTGCCCCGGCGGCTGCAACGCATGACTGGAAAAGCGTTCAGGAAGCCATTGGCGTGCAGGGGCGCGAGCGCGGCGGCGTCTTGCAGATCGGCGTGCCGCGCAAAGAACGCATCACCATGGCCGATGGCATGGAAGTTCCCGCTTTCATGGGCACCGCCACCGCCATTAACTTTCAGCCGACCGACAGGGGCGCGGCGATCACCGGCGATTTCGTGATGACCGCAAGCGAAGTCAACGCGGTGATTCGCGAGTTGAAGAGAGGCGGCATTCAGATCACGGCGCTGCATTCGCACATGCTCGACGAAACGCCGCGCCTCTTCTTCATGCACTTCTGGGCAAACGACGACGCGGTCAAACTGGCCCGCGCTCTGCGCGCCGCGCTCGCCAAGACCAACAGCGCCCTTTAAGCGCGCCGCCCGGCACAAGCTGTATGGCGTCTTTGCAGAAACCGCGCGGCGAACCCCGCAAGCGAACCAGCGCCGGATGGCTGTTGCTTCTGGCGCTGGCCTTGACAATGGCCGGACAGGTACAGGCGTTCGCATCGCCGCGCGGTGATGACGCGAAGCAAGCCATCGTTCATCCCCTTCAGCATCGCATCACGGTTGATGGCGTGCTGAACGAAGCGGACTGGGCCACGGCAACGCCCATCGGCGCCCTGATTCAGCGCGAGCCGCATCAGGGCGAGCCGGCGACCGAAGCCACCGCCGTCCGCCTGCTCTTTGATAGTAATTATCTTTACATCGGCGTCACCTGCCTGGATTCGCAGCCGCGACAGGTCATCGCCACGCAGATGGCGCGCGACGCCGACATTTCGGCGGACGATTCCGTAGAGATTCTGATCGACACCTTCCGCGACCGGCGCAACGCCTATTACTTTGCCACCAACCCGCTCGGCGCGCTGGTTGACGGGCTGGTCATCGAAAACGGCCAGCTCAACCGCGAATGGGACGCCATCTGGGAAGTCCGCGTGCGTCGCTCAGACGAAGGTTGGACGGCAGAGTTCGCGATTCCCTTCAAGAGCCTCGGCTTCCACGCCGGCGTGGCCGAGTGGGGCTTCAACATCCAGCGCACCATCAAGCGCAAGCTCGAACAGGATCGCTGGTCGGCGGCGCGCTTCGACGTGAAATTCTTTCAAGTCTCGGAGGCCGGCTCGATCAGTGGCTTTCAAGAGATCGATCAAGGCCGCGGCCTCGACGTTCGCCCTTACGTGTCAAGCAAAGCACGGCGCGGCGGTGACGGCGGCGATAGTTTTAGCGCCAAAGCGGGCGCCGATATCTTTTACAACCTGACGCCGAGCTTGAAATGGACGACCACGATCAACACCGATTTTGCCGAAACCGAAGTGGACAGCCGGCAGATCAACCTGACGCGATTTCCGCTGTTTTTTCCTGAAAAACGCGCCTTCTTCCTGGAAAACGCCGGCGTCTTCAATTTCTCCAACACCACCCAGAGCAACGACGTGCTGCCCTTCTTCAGCCGGCGCATCGGTCTGCTCGAAGGCCGCGAAGTGCCTATCCTCGCCGGCACCAAGCTGACCGGCAGGGCCGGCCCGTACAGCATCGGCGCACTCGCCGTCCGCACCAGAGAGATTGACGACATAGACGCCAGAACCTTTTTCGTCGGGCGCATCAAGCGCGACCTGCTCAAACAGTCCTACGTCGGCGCGATCTACACGGAAGGCGATCCGGCGTCGGGCGCAGGGTCGCGCACCTTCGGCACAGACATTCGCCTGTTCACCTCCAAGCTCCTCGGGCGCGAGCAGAATTTTGGTATTGACGCTTACATTTTGAAGACCGCTAACCAGGGCGTTCACGGTCAGGACATGGCCTATGGCTTCACGGCCAGCTATCCGAATGACCTGTTTGCGGCAAGCATAGACTTTAAGCACCTGCCGGCGAACTTTGGCCCGGCGCTCGGCTTCGTGCCGCGCACTAACGTCGAAAAGCTGGCGATCAGTGCCGAGTTCGATCCGCGCCCAAAAGACTTCTTCAACGTGCGGCAGATGTTTCATGAGTTCTTCTTCACGCAGTTTCGGCGGCTGGACAAAGGTCGCGTCGAGAGCTGGCGGCTCTTCACCGCGCCGATCAATTATGAGCTGAACAGCGGCGAGCATATCGAGTTCAACTACGCGCCGCAGTTCGAGCGTCTGTTCGAGCCGTTCGAGATCGCCAACCACGTCGTCTTGCCACCGGGCGATTACCGCTTCACGCGCTGGCGCGTCGAAGTCAACACCGCCAGCAAGCGCGCCTGGAAAGTTGACCTGACCTGGTATTTCGGCTCGTACTGGTCGGGCCACGCCGATCAATTGACGACGGCGTTCCAATACAAGCTCGCGCCGCGCTTTCAAGTGAGCGTCGCGGCAGAGCAGACCTTCGCGCGCTTGCGGCAAGGCAACTTCGTGGCGCGCGTTTATGTGGCGCGGGCCGATTATTCGGTGTCGCCATACTTGTCTTTCTTCAACCTCGTGCAGTTCGACAACGAGTCGCGCAATCTCGGCTGGCAGAGCCGCGTCCGCTGGATCATCAAGCCGGGCAATGAAGTCTTTCTGGTTTTCAATCAGGGCTGGACGCAGGACGAGCGTGGCGGCTTCGACTTCAAAACCGCCGAGACCCGGCTCGCCGGCAAGATGCAATACACGTTTCGCTTCTAGCCAGACAGCCGGGGCGGGGCGCGATGTGGCGCAATCTGTTAGATTGCGCCACAGGCGGGTGACTTTCGTGAACGCAGAATCGCAGGCACAAACGACGGTCTCTTTCTGGGAAGCGTTTCGCTACTGGCTGAAGCTCGGCTTCATCAACTTCGGCGGGCCGGCGGGGCAGATTGCCATGATGCACCGCGACCTGGTAGACCGGCGGCGGTGGATTTCGGAAGCGCGCTTCCTGCACGCCCTGAATTTCTGCATGCTGTTGCCCGGCCCCGAAGCGCAACAATTGGCAATCTACATCGGCTGGCTGATGCACCGCACGGCGGGCGGTGTGGTCGCCGGCGTTTTCTTCGTCATCCCTTCGATCTTCGTGCTGTTGGGGCTGACCTACGTGTATGCGGCTTATGGGAATATCCCTGCGGTCGCGGCGCTGCTTGCGGGCTTTAAGCCGGTCGTCGTCGCCATCGTCGTCGAAGCCATAATGAAGATTGGCAGTCGCGCCTTGAAAGGCTGGGCGCACGTTGCCATTGCGGCGGCGGCATTCGTGGCGATCTACTTTCTGCGCGTCCCCTTCCCGCTGATTGTCATCGTCGCCGGCTTGATTGGCTTGACCGGCGCGCGGCTGTGGCCTTCGCTCTTTGCCGCAAGAGGTATGAAAGAAGCCCGAGCCGGTGATCACTCGCCATCCAGCGACGCGCAGACGGCGCCGCCGGTCATCGAAGACGACGCGCCGCAAGCCGCACACACGCTCGCCTCACGCAGTCGCACGCTGAAGATACTCGCCGCTGGCGTCATACTATGGCTGCTGCCATTTGCGGCGCTCGTCTGGTGGCGCGGCTGGGAGAGCGTGCAAGCGAAGGAGTATCGCTTCTTCACGCAGGCGGCCTTCGTGACCTTCGGCGGCGCCTATGCGGTGCTGGCTTATGTGACGCAGACGACGGTCAATTCATTCGGCTGGCTCACCCACGCGCAGGCGGTTGACGGGCTGGCGCTGGCAGAAACGACGCCCGGCCCGCTCATCATGGTTTTGCAATTCATCGGCTTCATGGCCGGTTGGAATAACGCGCAGGGCATGAATCAAGCGGCGAGCGGCGTGCTGGGGGCGCTGGTGACGACCTACACAACTTTTCTTCCGTGCTTCTTTTACATTTTTATCGGCGGGCCATACATCGAACGATTGCGCGGCAACCAACGGCTGACCGCGGCGCTCAGCGGCGTCACGGCGGCGGTCGTCGGCGTGATCTTAAACCTGGCCGTCGTCTTCGGCGTGGCGGTGATCTGGCCGGCAGGCTGGCGCGGCGGCATCAACTGGTTCGCCGCCGCGCTGAGCGTCGTCGCCTTCCTCGCGCTCTACCGATTCAAAGTGGATGTGCTGTGGGTAGTTCTAGCCGGGGGGCTCATCGGCCTCGCCTACAGCCTGCTATGACTCAAGCGATGCAGCCACAAACAGACGACAGCAAAGGCAAGCGCTTCGCGGGGCGGCTGCGCGCTTCGCTCGCGCTAGAGCGCAACATTGCGGTGATGTCGCTCGCCGTCTTCCTGCTCGGCGCCGGCGAAGAGCTATGGAAGAGTTTCATGCCGAAGTACCTTGAAGCGCTCGGCGCGGGCGCGGCAGCCATCGGCCTGTATGGCACGGCGCGCGATTTCCTCGACGCGATTTATCAATACCCTGGCGGCTACGTCGCAGACCGCATTGGCACGCGTCGCGCCTTGATCCTGTTTGCGTCGCTGGCGGCGGTGGGATATGCGATCTATGCCATCAGCCCAGGCTGGCCGCTCGTCTTCGCCGGCCTAGTCTTTGCGATGGCCTGGGCGAGCATGGCGTCGCCGGCGATGTTCTCGCTGATCGCCGAACGTTTGCCACGCGACCGGCGGGCGATGGGCTTCACGGTGCAGGCGATTCTGAAGCGCGTCCCGGTTCTGCTGTCACCAACACTCGGCGGGCTGCTGATCGGAACGATGGGCCTGGTTCGCGGCGTACGGACGGCGCTCGCAATCACGATTGTCCTCACGGTGGCAGCGATTCTGGCGCAGCGGCGGCTCTATTTCGCGAGCCTTGATATGCCGGCTTCCGCTCCTTTGAGCCTGCGGGCGCAATTCGCGGCGCTGCACCGGGCGCTCAAGCGATTGCTCATCTCAGACATCTTCATCCGAACTTGCGAAGGCATGGTCGGCGTCTTCATCGTGCTATACGCGACCAATATCATCGGCATCACTTCGCTACAATTCGGCGTTCTGGTCGGCGTGCAGATGGCAAGCTCGATAGCTGCTTATTTGCCGGCGGCAAAACTGGCCGACCGCTATGGGCGCAAGCCGTTCGTCGTCGCGACGTTCGTGTGCTTCTCGCTCTTTCCGCTGGCCGTCGTGCTGGCGCACAGCTTCGCGGCGCTGGTGCCAGCTTTTATAATTGGCGGCCTGCGCGAGCTTGGCGAGCCGGCGCGCAAAGCGATGATCGTAGACCTGGCCGACCCCGAGCGGCGCGGGCGCACCGTCGGGCTTTATTATTTGACGCGTAGCATGGCGATCACGCCGGCCTCGGTCGTCGGTGGTTATCTCTGGAAGCTGAGCCCGGCCATTCCCTTCGTGGTCGCCGGCGCGATTGGACTGCTCGGCGTGATTATTTTTGTGGTCACGGTTGATCGTCGTTATGCGGCTTGAATCGGTCGGTGTTCATTCGCTTTGTGCTTTCGCGCGTTTCTCAATGATGGTTGCGATCTCCGTCCAAACTTTGTCCCGCTTGCCGCCGGCTTTCGGAAATTCACTGATGGACTTGCCATCCTCTGGCAAGACTTGCAGGTCTTTCAGCACGGGTTCGCTTTGCCATGTACAAGGGCGAACGATGATGGGGATCACGCGCAGTTGCATTTCCTGGCGACGCTGCGCCAGTTTTGGCTGTTCCTCCTCTTGAATGAAACGCGACGCTAGGTAATCTGGGCTAACCAGCAACAACGCAAGATCGCAATCGCTCATCGCGTCATTGATGGACTTATGCCACTCGTCACCCGGTTCAATTTGCCGGTCTTGCCAGGCGTCAACAATCTTGCGGCGTTGTAGACCGGCAAGCATCGTCACCAGTTCATCCTTGAATCTTTTGTCCTTATGCGAATAGCTGATGAATATCTTGAACGGTGAATTGTCTTCGGCTGCTTGCTTCCCCGCCAAGGTTCGCTCCCACTGCTCGTGCAAGGCTTGACGCAGAGGCGCGAAGCCTGAGTGAGTGAACGGGATGGCGTATAAGTTCAGCACCAGATCGAACAGGCTCACCGGGTAGTGCGTATCGTCGCAAAAACTGCCGGGCGTGCAGTGCTTGAATTCGTGCGCCGCGCTCTGCCCCGTCCGTGCGAGTGAAATCAATTGCCGCCCGCCAAAGCGCGCTTGAACAAGCGGCTTGTCGGCGGCAAGCGCTGCTTTGCCAAACGCCTTTTTATAAGCGGGCGCGTCCACGACAATCACAAAATCATCGGGCTGAACTTGCGCGGCTTGCTCGACGACGTAGACGCCCGCGTCGCGCAAGTCGTGAATGAGTTCTGCGGCCCATTCGGCTTCTTCGGGAAGATGGCTAACGTACGCGCGTGGCATCGCCCAGCCGCGCCGGTAGCCTTTGATCTTTGTCAGTTGCACTTCATAGGCGCTGCGCAAGCGCGCCGCCGCCTCTTCGCGTTGCAGCCACAGCGATGCGCGAATGCCCATGTCCGGCGGCTGGTCAAAGCTCGGCAGGTCGGTCTTCTCGCCGCATTCCTCGCAGTACACGAACCGCTTGCCCTCACGCACGCGCTTAATCACCGTGGCGCGCTCTTGCCGATGACCTTGCGGGCAGATGACCGGCGGGAAGCGCGTCACCTCGACATCGCGCTGGTAGAGGAACTGCTCGAATAGTCCCTGAAACTGCGTGCGCCCACGCGGCGGCAGCCGGTCGCCGTAATATAGCACGACTTCAATTTCGCCCTCGCGGTCTTCGATCAAGCGGAAGCCGCAGATTTCGCCTTCGCCCATTTCATACTGCGCCTGGTTCTGCCACTGGTTGATGCGCGTGAACGACGGCGTGTAGCCGAGCAAGACCACCAGCGACGCGTAGAGGTTTTCCACCCGCCCGCGCACCACGTAAGAGATGTCTTCGGTTGCGGGCATGTCGTCTTGCAGCGGGCGCTTCT
Source organism: Blastocatellia bacterium (assembly GCA_035275065.1). Lineage (NCBI taxonomy): Bacteria > Pseudomonadati > Acidobacteriota > Blastocatellia > Blastocatellia bacterium. The sequence goes on along the minus strand of DATENM010000145.1, from coordinate 126,881 downwards.
GCTTGATGAGGCCGGGGAAGATCAGCAACGTTTCTTCATTCAGCGTCTCGCGGAAGCAGATGTTGTGCTGCAAGAAGCGCAGCACGGCGGCGTCAAGCAGAATCTGGCTTTCGGCTGGCGACAGACCCGCGAGTTCGTCGAACGTGAATTTGCCGTGCAAGAGTTCAGTCTCGCTGACTGCGCCCAGCTCGCGCGGGTGTTTGTCTGCGAGCAAGACGATGGATGAAGCGAGCGTCACCAGCAACTCGGGTATGAGCAAGATATGTTGCTCGCCCGCCGAGCTGCGCAGGATGGTGACATAGCCATGATTTTCCAGATGTCCCACCGCGGTCATCATCTCGGCGTCGGTGAAGCGCCATTCTGCGTCGGTCCCTTGCAGTTGTTCGCGCAAGGCGGAAGGGCTGACCAGCACGCCCTGGCGGTCAGGCTTTTCTTTGAGCGCCAGCACATAGTCTTTGATCCGTTTGAAGGTGACGGTGGTGACCGTCGCCGTCATCTCCTCCCACGGAATCTGCGCCTTGAGCGTTTCGAGCAGAGCTTCCAATCCTTCGCCGCTCAGGGCACTGGTGCTGATGTAGCCGCCGCGGACGCCATAGCGCTGGCAGAACTGATCGAGTTCTTGCTGTGAGAGTGCGGGCGCGCCGCGGTCTACGCGTGCGCCGACGAGCACGGCGGGCGGCAGTTCGCCTTTGCCTTTGAGCTGCTCCAGCCAGAACTGCACGCCCTTGAGCGGTTCTTGCCGATTGCTGGGGTCGAACAGCACCAGCGCGGCGGCGACGTTTTCGAGAAAGATGGAGTGGATTTGCCGATAGACGTGCTGGCCGGCCAAGTCCCACAGCACGGCTTCGCACTCGGTGCCGTCTTTACGCTTGAGGCCGAGTTGCTTGATGGGCCAAAACTGCTGCCCGTGCGTAGAGGAATGTTCCTTGAACTCGTCGTGCGCGAGCCGCCACCCTAGGCCGGTTTTGCCGACGCCCGAATCGCCGACCAAAACGAGTTTGGCGGTGGTGTAATTGACGCTCTCTTGCGCCTGACCGAGCAGGGTAGCTTCATCCAGCTCCCAAATACGGATGATAGTATCCTCTTCGCCAAGGGTGGCTAAAATAGATTTTAGTGGATTAAATGCTACACCTGCATAAAATGGTCCGTCTTTATTTTTTGTTGAACGGATAACAGCTAAATTCTCCCAAGTTTTACAACGCCAGAGGCTTACAGTATTATCATTGGACCTTGATGCAAGTAAGTTACCCTTGGCAGAAAAGGAAACAGAACTAATAGCATCTGTGTGACCTTCTATAACACTAATCTGTTGTCCAGTTCTAGGATTCCAAAGTCGAATACTCTTATCACCCGAGCAGGAAGCGAGCAGTTTTCCATCAGGTGACCAAGTAGTATCAAATACAGAAGATGTGTGTCCCTTTAATTCCTTATCTAGCATCCTAGATCTTATACTCCAAAGTTTAACAGTGTGCGCCACTAAAGCAGACGCAATCATTAATCCATCAGGTGACCATGACAGGCTATAAATTCCATCAGCACCTTGAAAAGTGTGAAGATTCCTCCAAGTCTTAGCATCCCATAGCTGTATACCTTGGTCTCCCTCTGATGCAAGCATCTGACCATCGGGCGACCACGCCACGCTAGCGGGTCGTTTGGAATACCTTCCCAGCGTTTGCAAATGATTACCGCTGTCGGTATCCCACAGGCGGGTGGTCTCAGAATAAGAAGCCGAGGCGAGGCGCTGACCATCCGGCGACCACGCCACACTCATAACCCCATCGGTATCCTGCAAAGTGTGTATACACGCTCCGCTATGCGTGTCCCATATCCGAATGGTTTTGTCCATAGAAGGTGAGGCGAGGTACTGACCATCCGGCGACCATGTGATGCGGTTTATATACCCGGTATGCCCGCGCAAGACGTGGCGCAGGGTGAGGCCGGGCACGGGAGAGCCGCCAATTTCAGTAAAGTCTGTAGTTTGAGATTCTGGTTGTTCAGGTTCTTGTTCGTCCATAGACGCTCCCCTTAGAAGGATGCAAGCTGCTTGTGGCCACAATCTACTGAATCAGAAGCATTGTATCGCCGGGAGAGATTTTAGCTACGGACTCGGATTCTCACAATGGCAAGTGCGCCGGAAATCTGCGCATAATCATGGCGTTCGCATCTTCTCAGTTTGTGGGAGTCAATGAATGGCAGTAGCACTGCATCCGCCGAGTCCGAAACGTCAGCCGATCATGGGTCATCTGATGGGTTTCCGCCGTGACCCGCTGAACTTCTTGCTCGACGCGGCGCGCGACTACGGCGACCTCGTGCATTTCAAGTTCGGGCCGCAGGACATCTTCTTCATCAATCACCCCGACACGGTTCGTGACGTGCTGGTAACCAACAATCGCAACTTCACCAAGAGCCGCGGCCTTGAGATGGCCAAGCGGTTTTTAGGCGAAGGCTTGCTGACCAGCGAAGGCGACTTTCACCGCCGCCAGCGCAGGCTCGCACAGCCGGCGTTTCACCACAAACGCATTCAGGGCTACGCCGACGTGATGGCCCGCTACGGCGCGCGTCACCGCGGGCGCTGGCAGGACGGGCAGACGCTCGACATCTCGCAAGAGATGATGGGGCTGACGCTGGCCATCGTCGGCAAGACCCTGTTCGACGCCGACGTTGAAGGCGAAGCACGCGCCATCGGCGCGGCGCTCACAGACATCATGCATATGTTTGATCGGATCACGACGCCGTTTCCGTGGCTGCTTGAACTGTTACCGCTGCCGTCGAACTTCCGCTTTGCCAGGGCGCGGGCGCGACTCGACGAGACGATCTATCGCATCATCAACGAGCGCCGCGCAGCGGGCGAAGATCGCGGCGACCTGCTCTCCATGCTTTTGCTCGCCACCGACACGGAAGGCGACGGCACGGGCATGAGCGACCGGCAACTGCGCGACGAAGCGATGACGATTTTTCTCGCCGGCCACGAAACCACCGCCAACGCCCTGACCTGGACATGGTTTCTGCTCTCTCAACACCCGGAAGTCGAGGCACGGCTGCACGAAGAGATCGATGCGGTCTTGCAAGGCCGACTGCCAACGGCGGAAGACTTCCCGCGATTGCGTTATACGGAGATGGTGCTGGCCGAAGCCATGCGCCTCTACCCGCCGGCATGGGCCATCGGGCGGCGGGCCATCGGCGATTACCGCATCGGCGATTACACCGTTCCGGCGCGCGCCATCATCTTGATGAGCCCTTACGTGATGCACCGCAACCCGCGGTATTACCTTGAGCCGGCGCGCTTCGATCCAGAGCGTTGGACGACAGCAGCGCGCGAGGCGCGACCGAAATTCGCTTATTTCCCGTTCGGCGGCGGCCCGCGTGTCTGCATCGGCGAAGGCTTCGCATGGATGGAAGGCGTGCTATTGATGGCGACGATTGCGCAGCCGTGGCGGCTGCGGCTCGCGCCCGATCAAACGGTCGCGCCGCGACCGATGATCACGCTCAGAGCGAAGAATGGCATTCGTATGCGGCTGGAAAAAAGAACGGCAGGTGTTTAATCAAACAGGCCGTTGATGTAGGCTTCCGAGTTAAACTCGATCAAGTCGTTCATCTTTTCGCCGACACCCACATAACGAATCGGGATGCCTAGCTCTTTGGCGATGGCGATGACGATGCCGCCTTTTGCCGTGCCGTCGAGCTTGGTCAGCACCAGCCCGGTTACCGGCACCGCTTTGGTGAACTGACGAGCTTGCTCAAGGCCATTCTGGCCGGTCACCGCGTCAATCACCAGCAAGACTTCATGGGGGGCGCTCGTCACTTCACGGCCCGCGATGCGGCGCATCTTCTCAAGCTCCTGCATCAGATTCAGCTTGGTGTGCAGCCGGCCTGCCGTATCCACGATCAGCACATCCGCCTCGCGCGATTTGGCCGAGACAATCGAGTCGAACAAGACTGCCGACGGGTCTGTGCCGGGCTTCTGTTGAATCAGCGGCACCCCCGAGCGCTCGGCCCAGATGCTCAACTGGTCGTTAGCGGCGGCGCGGAAAGTGTCTGCCGCACAGATCAGCACCTCGTTGCCTTCGCTCTTGATGCGGTGCGCCAGCTTGCCGATAGTCGTCGTCTTGCCGACGCCGTTGACGCCGACGATCATCACCACGTAGGGCTTAATGTCGAGCGGCACCTCGGTTTCGGAAGCGACCGTGCCGCGCTGGCGATGGCGGTCGGCGCTGTCGAGAATCGCTTTCAGCTCGTCCTTGATGAGCCGTTTCAACTCGTCCACATCATTGAGCTGTTTGCGGCTGACCTGCTGGCGCGCTTTCTCGATGATGTCGAGCGAGGTTTGCACGCCGAGGTCTGCGCCGATCAGCGCCTCTTCCAGCTCGTCCAGCACCTGTGCATCGATCTCACGCTTAACGCCGACGACGGCTTCAATGCGCTCAGAGAGGGTTTCGCGCGTCGCGGTCACCGCCTCCTTGAGCTTATCAACGATATCCGGCTCCGGCCCTTCGTGGCGGCGCTCGGCGATCTTCTTCTCTTCCTCGGTGGCCTCGCGATTGAGGCCGAGCGAGATGTAAGCGGATTCTTGTTTACGTTTCCAGAATAAAGCCATGAGATAAAGATTGCTCCAATAAATGAGTCGTCAATGTGATCGCCACAAGCGCCGCGTGGAAAGCAAGTTTCAAGGTTAGCACCCGCCACAAAATAGCGTCAACGCAAGCCGCTTTGCAGGTCTTCACCGTCCGTGTATCGCACGAGATTGTTGCGGCGGGCGATCATCACAGGAAGGAGTCCGCGAGGGCAACCGCGCGGCCGTGTGTCGAGCTAGTTTTGAACCTGCACTAAGCAGGTGGGTGACCCGAGTGCGGTCATTGGCATCCCCGATCTTGTGGGGCATTGCTCGTGATCCGCGCTATACCCGGCCCCCGTTTTCTAGGCGTTGGTAAAAAACTAGCAAGTCAATCACGCACTTTGCAGAAGCCCTCTGCCGTTTGCATACTACACAAGCCAAACGGACGCGGTCAAGAATTAACCATGCGCATGCGCGGCTTGACACAGGGGCTCGCCGTGTGAGTTGCATTGCGGTGTGGGGATCGGGCCATAAAAAATGAGGACGAGATCTGCACATCCAGCTTCTCGTCCTCTACCATTCCGCTCACTTCAGGAATTGAGGAGGCACCTCAATTGCTGCTTTCAGTTGATCTATTTTTACCATAACTTCCAGCTCAATGCAATACCCCCGACGGGCGGCTCACCCACTTGGGTAAGCGCGCCAATAATGACAGTGATTTATGCGCCTACGGGCGCTTCATTGCCCGGAAGATTTTCGCCGGCTGGGGGCAGGCTGCCGGGCGTTTTTGCAATCTGCACGGCCGCTGGAATGCCGCCGGAAGCAACTCTTGAAGCGGCCCCTCAGTTGTGTTACAAGAAATCCTAGAACACCACAAAAGTCCCCGCCCCCGGAGAGTTGAGGTCGTATGGCGACGGCAAGCAAAGCCTGTTTCGATTGCGGCATGCCGCTGGTTTTCGGCGTTGCCCAATGTAATTACTGCGGAGCCAAGACCGGCACCGTCTTCGATGAAAGCGCGCCGGTGGCGCTGCCCACTAAATATAGCCGCCTGAAAACCCTGCCCAAACAGATGGATGATCAGACGCGGGTGGAAAAGGCACAGGATCGCGCCAATAACGCGGTCATCCTGGCACTGTCGAGCTTCTTCCCGCTCTTTGGCATCGCCCTGGGGATTGCCGCGATCCTTTACGGAACGTTTTCCATGCGCACGCTGAAAGAGATGAATGTCGAAGACGGGCGCGGCTCGGCGATGGCCGGCATGGTCATCGGCGGTCTCGGAATGATTGCTCAGGGCTGCCTCATCACTTATGCGATGAAGCTGCTGTCCTTCTTCAAGATGTAAAAGGGTCGCGACGGGCGGGCTCGCTCATTTGCGGCCCGCAATCAATGTCGCCTTGATCGATACGTCGAAGTCCGCTTCCAGGCGCTCGCGATCAATGATCGCAACAATGCGCCGGCTGACTTCCTCGCGCCGCGCCGCAGAAATGATCGCCAGCCACTCGTCGAGGAATGTGTCTTTGATCAGCGGTGAATCCATAAAGGCGTCGCCGGTCTCAAAGGTGAACTCCTCTCTGCTTGAAAAGCTTTGCAGGTCGCGCAAGCCGGCGCGCGCGGCCAGCGCTTCGGCATCCGAGATCGTCGGGCGTTCGTTAATCAACGCTTCCAATCGCGCCCACACCTGCTCGTCTATGCCTATATCGTGCAGGGCTTCCCAGTAGATCGAAAAGAATTCGTCGAAGCTGCCGCGTGTTGCCAGCTTCAGCACCACCGGCGCGTCCAATTCGGCGACGCGCAGCATCTCTACGAGCAAAGGCGCGGCGGCGCCGACGTGCAGCAACGAGGCGTCGCCGATGACGCCATCGAACTCACGGTCGGCAAAGCGCAGAGGCGGCGCGCCGCCTTGCTCGAAGGTTACGTCTTCGATCTTTTTCACCAGCGCTTTGGCGCGTGCCAGCTCGATCCGCTCGGCGCTCGGGTCAAGGGCGATGACTTCGCCTTTGCCGCGCATGCGCTCGGCCAGCTCGATGGCGTGCGCGCCGGTGCCGCTGTTGATGTCGAGGATGCGGCCTTCGGTCGGCATCTCGATATTCTCGTTGATCAGCGCGTCAAAACGGTCACGCCAGCCAGGCGTGATGAAAAGGTCATAACGATAGGCTAATTCTTTCTCATTGTTCGTCGTCATACATGATCATGATAGCACGCGGCGAAAAGCGGCGAGAAGAATGGCAAGGCCGGCAATATGTTGGCCGACGAAAGCGCAAGCCGGCTTTGCACGCGGCGGCTCACATCGCTAGAATGCTGCTTTGCGCTGTCATCCGAGTTCGACTATGCAAGAGCGAATCAACTGCCCCGTTTGCTTCCGCGACGTCACCTCGTCGCAAGTTCTCCAGTCCGATGCCATTGACGACACGCTGCGCCCGTTACTTGCCGTCAATATGCACCGCTGGGAGCCCGGCCAGCAAATTTGCGCCGACTGCGTGCGCCGCTACGCCCGCCTGCGCGACGAATTATCGGCCAAGTTTCCGACCTTCACCGAGCAGGAGGTCAAGATCGTGCCGACGCCTTTAAGGCTCGACGCGCCGGACGAGTTTCGCGGGCGCGGCGTCACCATCGCTTTCTTAGACGCAGGCTTCTACGCGCATCCCGACCTGACGCAGCCGCGCAGCCGTTTGCTGAAGTACGTCAACCTCGTCGACCGCACGCGCGTCGCCGATCTGGTCGTCCCTAAGGTCTCATCCTGGCATGGGCTGATGACTTCCGTAGTCGCGGCGGGTAACGGTTACCTATCGAAGGGCCTCTATCGCGGCATCGCCAGTGAAGCCAACGTTGTGCTGATCAAGATCGGCGTCTCGGCGCGCGTCCGCCACCGCGACATCACGCGCGGCCTGCGCTGGGTCATCCGCAACCGCGAGCAGTACAATATCCGCATCGTCAATATCTCGGCGGGCGGCGATTACGAGGCGAGCTACCTGACCGACGAGCTTTCGCAAGCCGCCGAAGACGCGACCCGCGCCGGCCTGATCGTCGTCGCCGCCGCGGGCAATTCCGGCCACCTGCCGAATCATCCGGTGCTGCCGCCGGCTTCGGCGCCTTCGGTGATTACCGTAGGCGGCCTCGACGACAAGAACAATCTCGAATTCGATGACAACGACCTCTACCGTTCGAGCTATGGCCCGACGATTGACGGATTGCAGAAGCCCGAAGTGATCGCGCCGGGCATCTGGGTCGCTGCGCCGATCCTGCCCGGCACGCCGACTTCAGAGCAAGCGATCCTCTTGTCGAAGCTCGAGCATGCGCGCGAGGAAGAGTTGAGCCAGATCATTCGCCAGCATCCGGGGGTTGATGAAGACCTGGATCAGGCGGCGAATCTTGCGCCTTACCTGATCCGCCACCTGGTCTGGATCAAGGTGCGCGACAATAATGTCATCAGCGGCAGCTACAAGCACGTTGACGGCACCAGCTTCGCCGCGCCCATCGTCTCTTCGATTGCGGCGCAGATGCTCGAAGCGGTTCCCGACCTCAAGCCGCACGAAGTGAAGCTGGCATTGATTAAGACGGCGGTGCGCTTGCCGAACGCGCAGGTAGACCGGCAGGGCTGGGGCATGGTGCATCCGCGCGCGGCAATCGCCTATGCCATGGCGATGCGCGGCATCCGCCATTATGAATGGCGCGACTCTACGCCCGCGGCGTAAAGCGGTTTTCGATAAGATGTAGCGCAATCTAATAGATTGCGCTACACCCGATTGCAATCCGCGCTAATTCGCCGGCGTGCAACTGACGCGGTCGCCGCGCAGGCTGACATCATCGATGTACCAGCCGAGCCCGCCGATGTCGATATCGCTACTGAAGTGGAAGCGAATGGTCACGGTCTTGCCGGCATAACTCGACAGGTCAACAATGACTTGCTGATAGCTGCCGAGGCGGCCATCCACCCACGCCGCGCTTCCGGCCAGCGCGCTGCTTCCGCCTTCCCAGACCGTGCCTGTATAACCGCCCTTGATGATCTTCGGCCCCAGGTCTTCAAAGTCGCCGCCCGTCGAAATTTCTAAAATGCCGCCGTCGAACATGCCGCGCTCGAACTCGAACATATGATAAAACGCGAGCTGCAAGTTACGCCCGTCCGCAGGCAGTGTGATCGGCTGCGTCGCCAGATAGGTGTCGGTCGCCTGGCCGGGATCGCTGCTGAACCAGACCTGCGAGCCGCCGTGCGTGCGGCGCGAGCTAAGCGACCATGTGTCTAGCGGCACTTTCTTCTTCTTCTTTTTGAGCAGGCTGGCGTGTGTCCATTTGCTCTCGCCCGATTCGATGTCGTCAGCGAACAGCTCGACCGGCGCGGCGCGGCCAACCATGATCGAGAAGGGCACGCGCGACAGCAGCCCGCCGCTGGTCACGTCGAGCGTGAACTGAATGACGCTGCCGCAAGCGACGCCGCGGTCTACTGTAAAGGCGAACGGCGTCAGGCCGGTGGCCGTCTGGCCCGGCGCGATGTTGGGGAAATCGACCGCCGCGACGGTCACGCTCACGCCCGGCGTCTTCGACGCCAGAACACCGTGACCGCCCGCAAGCGTCACCGGCGCAAGGTCACCGAGGTTAACCTGCATCGTCACGGATTCGCCCGGGTCAGCGAACCCATCAGCCCCGCCCGCGAGTGTAACATTGGCTACCGAAGCCGCCGCCGCTTCTTTGCGCTCGCCGTTATAGACGACCAGCGCGAAATCCTGATCGCTTGCATCATTGTTGCCCGGCACGCCGTCGCCGGCAACGTTTGCGGCGCGCACGCGAACCACGAACGTGCCGACCGTGCCCGCCGGCAGCCAGACCGCTTCGACGTTGTTCCTGGTGTCGGCGACGCCGCCCGGCTGCGACTCCTGCCCGTGAAAGTTGTTGCCGCGATAGACCTGCCCGTTGATCGTCACTTCCAGGTTGAGGTCATTGACCCATGGCGCGGCCCCTGAAAATCCCGGCGCGTCCGTCCAGCAGAGCGTGACACGGAACGGCTGTGTCGCGTCTTTGACTTCACCGGTCAAGACCATCTCCTGGCCGCTGTCGTTAAACACGGTCGTCTGATTCACGAAAAACTTCGGGACGTTATCAAAGGTGCGGTTGAGGTTCATCAATCCCCACCCTTGTTTGACGTGCGGCAGATCGCCTTTCGCTTCGCTCCCGGTCATGTAGCTGGTCGTCGCCAGCAGCAGCGCTTTGATGAGCGCCGCGCTCGGCTCTTCGCCGCGATTGAGGAAGAACTGCCGCGCCAGCGCCGCGCCGCCCGCGACTTGCGGCGTCGAATGGCTGGTGCCCGACGACCATGTGTAGAGCGTCTGGTTTTGCGGGAAGTAGGGCTTGCCGAACGCTTCGCCGCAAACCGACGCGCCGTTGAAGTCGGGGTGCTGCGAAGCGGCGCCGGCCACATGCGTTCCCGGCGCGACAAGGTCAGGCTTGATGCGCCCATCGTAACTCGGGCCGCCCGACGAGAAGAACGCGATGCTCATGGCGTTCTCCGAATCTACATCGCTCACGCCGCAGCCGTCTTTGCCGCCCTGGCGTGTGCTCTGGCTCGCGCCTACAGAAAGCACGTTCTTGGCAGTGCTGGGCGAGCCGACGCGGCTGGTGCCGCCGGAGTTGCCCGCCGCAAAGCACATGAGAATGTCTTGATTGCCCGCCTGCGAGGGCACCGCGTCGCGCGTGCGCGAATCATATTCCTGCGAGTCAATCGAGTAAGAGTTGTCGCCGTCACCCCAACTATTCGACGAGACGCGCGCCCCGTCACGGTAGGCTTCCGAGATCAGCTTGGTGAACGGATCAATCAGGTCGAAGCGGCCCGACGATTTAAAGATTCGTGACGAGCCGATCATGGCGAACGGCGCAATACCCAGCCCCAGGTAATAGCCGTTGCCGTCGCGTCCGTCTTTATCGGCAGTCGCCATGCCTGCGGCAATCGACATGTTGATAGTGCCGTGGCCTTCAACGTCGCCGGGGTCGAGGTCAGACGTGTAATCACGCGCATAAGAAATGCGGCTCTGGCCGCTGCCGTCAAGGAAAGCGGCGTGCAGCTTGTCCGCCGTCGTCGCGCCGCGGTCCAGTCCGGTGTCGGTCACATCAATCGCAAAGTTGAAGCGCGACGTGAAGCCATGCGCTTGCAACCAGCTCATATAGCCCGGCCCGGTCGGCCCTTTGAAATCGCTGGCCAGTTGCCCGGCGACGATCTGTGCCGAGCGCTCGTCGAAGAGTTGCGGCGCGTTCCACGGCTCGATGTTGACGACGTTGGCGAGCGCCGCCAGCTCTGCAACCTTGCTGGCGCTGACGGTCAGTCGCAGGTTGATGAAGTTCAGCACCGGATGCGCGTCGAGCAGCACGGCTGACGCCAGCCGCCGGGCGGCCTTCACGTCGGCGGCGGAAGCACTGTCCGGCGCGCCGGGGTCGGCGGCGACCTGGAGGGCGACGTTGATGAGCGCGTCCCCCTGATCGTGGATCATCTCTTTGAGGCGCGGGTGAATCTTGTAATCGTCGGCGAAGGCCCCTTCCCATTGAACGAACGACTCGCGCGCCGCCATGCGCATCAGGCTACTGGCCGCCGCCGCGGTGCCCCGCACCAGGTAAGCGTTGTTCGGCACATAAGCAATCGGCTCAAGACCGCTGGCGCGCAACGCCTTGAGCCACTCGCTTTTCACCGGGCCGATGAATTGAATCAAGCGCAGCGGCGACGAGATGGTGGTTGATGGCGGGCGAGGACTAGCCGATTGCGCCGTCATCGATGATGCGCCGCCGAACCCAACGAAGCGACCGGGGGCGCTCTCGTCCGTGGTATCAATCGCGCCGGCGCGCAACAGCAAAAGGTTGAAATCGTCGCGCACTTCAAACGAAGGCGGAGTGGTCTCTGAGGTTACCATGTCGTCGTGACGCCGCGTCGCCAGGTCGGCGGCGAGCGCGTCGTTGTCCATTACGAAGAGCCTGTACGAGCCGTAATCGGCCACCTCGATTGCGCCGCTGGCCGCGGCGCGCGCGCGCGCATCGGCGTTGTTCGCATCGATGACGACTTTGCGGAAACGGCCAGGGCTGCGGTAAGCGTGGGCGGCGGCGGTCATCGCACTGCGGCTTGCGGCCAGCCGCTTTGCCGATTGATGAGCGGTGTCGTCCGCGGTTGAAATCAGCCGGCCATCAGCGGCGACTATCATGGTAAGCGCAAAGCTCGCAACGACGAGCAACACAAGCAATCCACGGTTCATAATGCCTCCGGGTTTCAGCTGTCGGCACGGATCAAACGGCGCGCGACGAGCGCCGTGAAAGAAATATAAGATCAATCATCGGGGGTTGACGCGAATGCTGGGAGCCTCAAACGAGCATCGCGGCCAAGCACATTTTACAGAGACGCCGCGGCAACATCCGTTCGCGGCTGTTCAACGCGGGACTGTGCGCGTTGCTTGAAGGCGAAGCCGACCAGTTTCCACTCGCCGCTTTCGTCAATGAAATTCAGCGTCAGGTCGCCCCGCGTCTGTTCAAACGCGGCGCTATAGATCGGCGAAGCGACGCGATCTTTGCCTTCGCCTTCATAGGCCATCTTGATGCGCCGATACTCTTGCAGCTTGCCTTTGGCGGTCAGTTCTTTCAGGCTTTCCAGGATCGTTTCTTTCGTCTGGTTGTCTTTGAACTTCCGAGCGGCGTCCTTATAGATGGCGTCATACTGCGCGGCATTCAAGCGTTGCACAAACAGCGCCGCCGCCTTATCAATATCTCCGGGCGGCGCTTCGTGCGGCAGCATCGAACAGCCTGCCATGAAAAGCGACAACAAGAAAAGAGCCAGTACCTTCCGCATCAAATCCTCATTAATCCGAGTGTACATCACGATTTTGACGAGCAAGAAAAATACCAGCCCTGGCGTTGCCCTACAAGAGGCAGTTGCCAGTTGTCAGTTACCCAGTCCCGTAGGGACGAGATGTTTATAGTTGACGCCGATCATAAGAACGCCAGCCTCGTAGGGGCGAAATGTCAACATCGCGCTCCTACGGAGCTTGGATTCTTTTCCACACTGGTTGCTATAAACATGGCGTCCCTACGGGACTGCCTACTGCGTGCTAAAACGAATAGACCAGCCGTTCGCTGATGATCTGGCCGCTCGATTCGCGCCGCAACCGCATATCGCGGATGGTCGTCGCCGACACCAGGCTCGACACATTGTCGCTGAAGAATTTGACCTCGCTGGCGCTGTCGTCAGCACTCTCCTCTTCCTCTTGATCGGCTTTCTTGACTTTCGGCGCGGGCGGCGCGGTGACTTTGCCGTCGAGCTTGGCCATCAGCTTGTCGAAGACCGGCTTCGCCTCACTGACGCGCACCAGCGCGTAGAAGCTGACCGTCCCGTCAATGCGCGGCGCTTCAGCGGTCGCGGCAGCGGCCTGCGCAATGTCCGCGGCGAACTGCTTGCTCGAAGCTAGCACCAGATATTTTCCAGTGACCGTATAAGCCGCGCCTTTCTCCAGCAACGATTGGCCGAGCACGCGGACGCCAGCGTCATCCTGCCAGGTGAAGCGCGGGTCTACGCCGGCGACGACGAAACGCGCCCGCATCTCTTCGACGATGGCGCGTTCGAGCGCCGCGCGGTCTATCGCCGCTTCGCTCTTCATCTCAACAACCACGGCGCGCTCGAAGTGAACGAATGGCCGGTCGGGATCGGCTTTCGAGCGCGTCAGCTCGCATACCGCCACCGGCGCGAGCCTGGTCATCGCGGCGACGAACGAAGTCGGCCCGGTCTGCGGCGCGGCCTCTGCCTTGCCTTTGCGAGCCGGCGCGTTGCCGCGCGGCGGCGCTTGCTCGTCGTCAACGTCGACGTCAAAGCGCGCATCGAGCTGGCTGTAACGCTCTGTGCGCCCGCCGCTGTCGTCATCCGAGGAAGACGGGCGCGACACATCGGGCCGCGTCGGTTCGGCGGTCGGCAGGTGGCCGAACAGCGCACTGGTCACGGTATCGGCCAGGTCTTCGGCTTTGACCTGTGGATGAATCTCTGCGAGCTGGGCGTCGGCGGGCGCGAACTTCAACAGCGCCGCCGCGTCACTGCCTTTCAACGAGCCCGCTTCACCATCGGCCTGCGAACCGGCCCCCGGCCCCCGGCCCCCGGCCGCCAACTTGAAGTAACGCTGCTCGGTCAACCCTTGCGCCGTGATGCGCAGGTCGAGCAAGCCGCTTTCGATGCCGTTCAACTCTTTGCCGACGTTCTGATGAATCCAGTAGCTGTTGAACAGGCGGTCGCGGTTCAAGCGCGCCTGATCGAGCCAGATCGTCAGGTCGTGCGTGGCGAAACCTTTGGCCTGCTCGGCCAGCGCCATCACGTCGCCGAGCAGCGAATCCGCGCCGTTGGTCTTGACCGCGGCGAGGGCGCGGATCATCAAGCCTTCGCTCGTCGTCACGATCAACTTGCCGCCGACGTGCGCAAAACAGAATTGCTGGCTGAGCCTGCCGCCGTCGGTCTGCACGTCCTTGGCGTAGTAGATGCCGCCGTCGGCATTGCGCTCCTGAAACTGCGGCAGCCTTTTGAACATCGTGGTCAGCAGCGCCCGCTCGCGCGGCAGTTCGGTGACAAAGGCCATGTCGAGCTTGCCGATGTCATAGACCGCCACTGCCGACGCGCCGCCCGCTAGCTCCGTCAGCCGGTCTTCGTCAATGCCGAAGCCGAGCGCCTTTTCAAAGTCGCCGCGACGGTCTTGGAATTTCAAAAAGACGCGCGACTTCGAGAAGGCGGTGTAGCTCGGGCTGGCGTAAAACTTGTTGCGCACGGTCGAAGCCATCCACGCCTTCATCAACGCCGACAGGTCGCGCGCCTGCACATAAACGAGCGCGCCGCGCGGCAGCGCCCCGGCCAATCGCAGTTGATCGGCAAGGGGCCGCTGCGGCTGGCCGTCTGACGCGTGCCACAGCGCCGCAATGACAAGGACGAGAACGACAAACGCTCTTGTGGTTTTCATAACTATCACCTTCTATCTTCCGATCACCCGCGCGGTGAAGATCGCGCCCGACGTGTTCTGCTGATCGATGCGCAAGAGCTGCGCGCCGCGCGCCTGCCGTGCCTGTTCGGCGGCCAGCAGCTCGGCGAGCCGTTTTTCAATCGCGGTCTTCTCCTCAGGCTTGCGCGCTTCGATGGCGCGCAGCCGTTCGAGCGCGATGGCGCGATCCAACTGTCCGAGCCGCGCCGCCGATTCGACGAGCGCCGCGACCAGATCAACCCGCAGCCGTGCGACCGCCGCGTCGTTCAGCTCGGCGATGGTGCGCAAGCCTTTGCTGCGCGCCCGCGCCACGTCCATTGACGGCTGGAACGAAACTTCGACCTCTGCATTATTCGCCTGCTGATTCTCTGCGGTGAGCGCCCGGCGAACGGCTGTGCTAAGCAGCGCGCGCTTGTCCTGCTCGCTGCCTGAATCACCGCCCTCTTCGGCAAGCCGCACCGCCGCCAGGTCGCGCGAGGCGCGGCTGTAGAGCGCGATCAGTTGGGCGCGCGGGCCGGCCATCGCGTAGGTCACCGATTCGGTGACTTCGCCATCGGCGTCCAGGTAGAGCGCGCGCTCGAAGCTCGCCGTCGCCTCTGGCTGATTGTTCGCGGCAAGCGCGATGACGCCGAGCTTCAGTTGCGCCACCGCCGCCAGCGACCCCGCGGTGATGCGCGAAAGCGCGGCGCGCGCTTCGCCGGCGTTGCCCGCCGCTTCGCTCGCCGCTGCACTCGCCAGCAATGCGCCGGCGTCGCCCTGCGCGGCTTTCTGCTCAAAGAGCGATGCGGCACGCGAAGCGAGCGAGCGGTCAGCGCGAACCAGGTCGGCCACGGTTTCGGCGGCCTGCGCTCGGATGCGGTTCGGCGTCGCGCGTTCTGTAATTAAGGCCGCAATCCGTTCGAGCGCATCAGCGGGCTTGCCGGAAGCGGCAATCGCCCGCGCCAGCTCTAGCCGGTTGGTCGCGTCGTCAGGATTGGCACGCGCCAGTTGCTCGCGGAAATCAATCGCTTCATTGTAATGCGCGATGCGGGCGGCGGTTTCGGCGGCCAGTTGCAGGGCGCGCAGGTTGTCGGTTGAACGCTCGACCAGCAAGCGCAGCCAGCGCGACGCCTCTTCCGGGTGATTACGGCGCGCTTCGATTTCGGCCAGCCCCGCGAGGCTGCCTTCGTCAATCGCCCGCGACCGCGCCGCCACGCGATAAGCGTCATAGAGCAACGCATCGGCGTCGGCTTCGCGGCCTTCGGCGAGCAGCAGATTGTAAGCGTTAATACATTCGCCGTGAACGCGACTGCCGTCTTCTTGCTCAACTCCCGACGGCTTGCCCTCGGCGCTGTCCAGCCCGCAATACATCCGCAGCTCGGCAATGGCTTTGGCGGCATCTTTGCCGGCGCGCAGCTCGATCAGCGCCGATGCCAGCGGCACCCAGTTGTAACGCGTCTCTGCATCGGTCGGGCCGCTGTCGTCGCCGCCCTGCGCCTTGAGCGCCAGCCGTGCGTCAGACAGCTCATGCTTAATCGTCGCCACCAGCAGCCGCGCTTCGTCGAACTGGCGGTTGCGAATCATGTAATCGATGAACTGGCGGCGGAAGTCGCCGAGCGCCCGCGACGCTTCGCCGGTCTCATAACCACTGGTGCCAAACGTCGCCGCCGCATGATCGCTCAAGCGTTGATGGACGGCGCGATAGATGCTGGCCAGCGCCGATTCGGGCAACAGGTTCTCACCGATCAGCAACTCGCCAATCGAGGTATTCTCGCCAAGCTCGGTCATCGTGGTGTGGAAGAAAGTCGCCACGTCACCAGTGAGCCTGGCGTCGCCGCGCGCTCGATTCGCGATCTCGCGCACCAGCGGATCGAGGCCGCTGACATCGCCATCACTGTTCTTGCGCCGCGTCGCATAGTTGACGAAACTCACGATGAAGTTTTGCAGCGGCGGCAGCGCTTCGCGCAGCATGTTGTTATCGGCCATCAGCTTCAAGTAGGTCTGCGCATCGGCGACCGACACGCGCCCGCTCAACAAACGGCCCCACTGTTCGCTGGCGGCCTTGCGGTCGCCGCGCGCCATCGCCAGTAACCCGCGAGCGATGATGACATCGGTGCTCGCCGGCGCCAGCTCCGCGGCAAGCTCCGTGTGCGCCGCCGCCCGCGTCAGGTCTTTGTGGTCGAGATAGTAGGCCGCCAGCTCAAGCTGTGCCTTCTCGCTCGAAGGGTGGCCTTCGATCTCGCCGGCGATAAAGTCGAGGCTCTCTTTGCCGCGCTGCGGCGTCAGCCCCAGCCAGTAACCATAATTCCGCGCCGCCACGAACCAGTCATCGCCGACCAGCGTCTGGTTGCCATCCACCTTGCGGTTGAGCATGTCGCCGATGCTCTTGATGTCGAGGGCGCGCTTGAAGAACCCTTCGGTTTCCGCCGAGGTGTCGCGCATAAACAGGCCGACTTCGCCGCTGCGCGACGCCTTCCAGGCGACCGAGCGCGCCGCGCTGTTGATGGCCCGGCGGGCGAGCGCCTTGTCATTCTTCTCGATCAAGAAGTTGACGAGTTGCAGTTGATAAGGGCTGTCGGCGGCGGCGATGCGTTCCAGCTCGTCGCGCTGGTTCGCCGCATAGAGCAAGGTCAGATAGCGCTCGACCCAGTCCGTGTTAGTCGTCACTTCAGCGCCGCTGGCGCTCTGATAGGCCGCGCGCAACGATTCCAGCTCGCGCGTCGTGTCGCCTGCCAATCGGTACTGGGTGGCAATCTGGTTTTGATAATCGAAGCGATCTTTGTACGGGTCGCGCTTCAATTCACCGGCGATTACCTCGGCGGCCTTGGCGTAAGCCGCGTGGCGATCATAAAACGCCACCAGGGCGCGCAGCTCGCTGTAATAGCTGGTGTCCTGCGTGGTCGGCTGCGGCGCATTTTTCGGGCGGCCCTCGTAGGCCACGTCCTTCAAACGCGTCTGCAATCGCTCTTCGACTTCAACCAGATTGGCGGAGCGAGCAATGCCGAGATAGCGCCGCAGCTCGTCGGCATCCGTATAAGCCGTCAGCTTCGCCGTCTCGGCGGTGAGCGCCTGCGCGACGGCGGCAGCATCCTGCGAGCCGGCGTAATCGATCACGCCGCGGGCAAAGTCTGTTCGCAAGGCGCTATCGATATACTGCACGACGTTCTTGGCGCGATAGCTGTCCGTGTCCGACGAGTTACTGCCGATGGCGGCGTACTGCGAGCGCATGCGCGCGAGCTTTTGATAGACCTGCCCCGCCGGCTGTGTCCGAACCAGCGCCTGTACGTAACCGCTGATGGCATCGCCGCCGAGGTATTCGTCCTTCATCACCTTGGGATAAGCCGCGAGCGCCGTTTCATAGATGCGCACGGCTTCGGCGTACAGGCCCCACGAAGCGAGCCGCTGGGCGACGACGATTTGATCTGCGACCTTGGTCTCTTTCTTGGAAGCGAGCGCCTGCCGCAAGGTCTGCACCGCATCGTCGCGCTTGCCCTGTAACACCTGTATGCGCGCCACCTCTGTCAGCCACGATGGGTCGCGGCCCGCCAACTGCCAGCCCTCGCGCAAGACGGTGATGGCGTCGTCGTAGCGCCGCTGCCGGGTCAGCAGGTTCGCCAGCGTCAGCCGAAAATCGGTGCGCTCCGGCTCGTTGGTGACGGCGTTGCGATACTGCTCGGTCGCGCCCGCCAGGTTGCCGCGCCGCTCGTAGACGCGGCCCAGCACCACCTGCCAGCGATAGTTCTTATACGACTCTTTCGTCAGCTTCTCGTAGTAAGCCGTCAGCCGGTCGAGCAGGTTGTGCGCCTCGGCGTACTCGTAAGCCGTGGCCAGCCGCTCGGCGTCTTCGGGGAAGAGGTTGATGATCTCGATGTGCTGGTCCACGGCTTCGTTGAACTTGCCGAGCGCCGTGTAGGTGCGAATCAACCCGGCGCGCAGATCGGCGACCTGCGCTTTGGCGTCGTCGCCGGTGAGCCCCGATTCTTTCACGTCCTTGAAGGCGTCCTGATAAAGCGCCGCCAGGTCGTTCATCTTGTTCTCGGCTCCGAGCGTGCGCGCCAGCTCCGAAAAAACTTCCGTATCGCTGCGGTTCTCGTTGTAGAAAGCGCGCAGCGTCGCTTCGGCGTCCGTGAGCTTATTGGCTTCACTCAAGCGACGAGCGTACTGCAAGGTCAGCAATCGGCGGTTCGGCCCCTGCGCCCTGGCGAGCGTCCGCTTGTAGAGATCGAGCGCCCGGTCGAGCAAGCCTGCGCGCCAGTAGAACTGCGAGGCTTCTTCGACGACGCCGACGTTCGTAGGGTAATCGGCGACCAGCTTGTCGATGTTCTTGATCGCCTCGTCCACCTGATTGTGGCGTTCCAGGAAGGCCGCGAGCTGCAAGCGATAGGTCATCGCTTCGCGCTCGTCGCGCGCCACCTGAGTCAAGCGCGCGATGACCTGCTGCTCGTCTTCGGGCCGCAAGATATATTGGAAGAGATCGCGCACGCTTTCGAGAAACTCGACGTTTGATGAGCGCGATACTTCCGTGCGCAAGCCCGCGAGCGCCTCGGCCTGATGGTCGCGCTCGGCGTTGTAGAGCGCGTAGCCAATCACTAACTGCCAGTCGTCCGGTTTAGCCGTGCGCGCCTGGTTATAAGCGGCGGCGATCTTGTCAGCGAGGCCGGCGCGTCTGGAAAGTTGCGCCAGGCGTTTGGCCACGGTGCTGCGCCCGTCGCCGGGTTCCGGCAACACCTTGACGTATTCGGCGATGGCCGCGTCAATGTCGCCCTTGCCTTCATAGACCGCGCCCATGCGATAGGCATAGATGGTCGGGTCGCCGGTCTGGCTGCGAAGTTCCTTGAAGACGCGCAGCGCATCATCGAATTGATAGTAGTCCCAGAAGACCGTCGCGACTTCGAGATAGGTGTTGCGCTCGCCCGGCTCAAGCTGGGTCAGCTTGTTCCACTCAGCGCCGGCGCGCTTGAAATCGCCCAGCTCGGCATAGGCTTCACCGGCCTTGATGCGGTACGAATGCTCCGACGGGTAGATTTCGGCCATGTGCGACAGCACCTGCGCGGACTCTTCGTAGAGCTTGTCGGAGCGCTGGCCGAACGAGCGCGTCAGGTCAGCCAGCCGGTCGGCATACTGCGGCTCGCCCGGATAGAGTGCCGTCAGTTGCCGATAGGCATCAATCGCCTCGTCGTGATGCGACAGCCATAGCGCCGCGTCTGCCGCAAAGACGTGATAAGTCGTGACGGTTGCGCCGGTATTCTGACTCCTGACTCCTGACTCCTGACTTCTGGCTTTCTGGTAGCGGTCGCGCAGTTGGTTGTTGCTCGACAGGTAGGCGAGGAACGGCTCGCGGATCGAGCGGTCGGCGAAGTAATACTGCGCCGATAGCTGCGCCCACGGCCCAACCTCTTTGTTATTCGCCAGGTAAGTCAGCATGCCGCGCACGAAGAAAAGGTTTTGCGGGAAGCGCTGGTGCGCGTAACTGTAAAGGTCGAAGGCCAGCTTCTGATCCCAGTTCAGCGAATCGCCCGCCGCCGACGCGCCGTAACCGGCAAAGCGCAACAGGTATTCAGTGATGTCTTCTTCGTCAAAGATGCTGATGAGCTGCCGCGAATAACGCTGCAATTCCCTGCCGCGCTTCTGCCGCACATACCAGCGCGCCAGCCGGTGATACCAGGTGTTGGAATCGAACTGGCGAATCGCCGTGTTGTACGCCTTCAACTGCTCGTTGACCAGCTCGGCCGAGCCGAGCCAGCGCAGGAACCGTTCGTATAGACCTTCTTCGCCCGGATGCTTGCGGATTTCATTCCAGAAGAAGGTGACCGTTTCCGTCTTCTTCTCATCGGCGGCAAGCGACGCGACGTAACGCTCAAGCACGCTGCTGTAGGTCGGCCCGCGCTTGTCGCTTTCATCGCCGAAGTTGGTCGGCTCGTCCGCATCCACGTCGCTGTCGCCTTCGTTCGAGCTGGTTGCCGAGCTGTCTTCGGTCGGGTCGTAGGTGTCGCTGTAGGCTTCGATGTTATAGCGAATGCGGTCCACGAGTTTGTCAAAAGCCGGCGAGATGCCATAGGTCCAGCGCTTCGCCGTCGTCGCGATCAGCGGTCGCCCTTTGGGCCGCGAGCGCGCCAGGCGATCCAGCAAATCGTTCAGCACGGCGCGCTCGCCGGCGCGGTCTTTCAGCGCCACGTAGGCGTCGGCGATGCGCAGCGACACGTCCGTGTAATGCGGCGAGGTCGGATAGAGCTGTTGGAATTCGCGGCCCGCTTCAATCGCCAGCCGATGCTCGCCGAGGCCGGCGAAGACTTCGGTGACGCCGAGGTACATGTCTGCGAGGTACTTCGACTGCGCGTACTCCTGTTTGAATGCGGTGAAGATGCGATAGGCGAAGGCGCGGTTGAAATAGCTGGCCGCGGCTTTCTCTTGCGTCGCATATTCGCTCGCCGGGTTGGTGCCGGAAAGAATCAGCGACAGCACGCCGTTCATAAAGCCCGGGTGGGCGTCTACCTGCGCCACGTCTTTGTAGAGCGACAGGTCGCCCGCCGCCACCCGCGTCGGCGTGCCGGCGGCGTCGAGCATGACGCGGAAGAGCCGGTGCAAGGCTTCTTCGCGCGAGGCGCTGCCGGGCTGCAAGCCGCCCGTCAGGTAAAGTGTGTAGAGGTAGCGCGACGCCTGATCGAAGTCGCCTACGGAGGCGAACAATGCCGCGACGGTTTCAAGCTCGCGGCCATTCCACGACGCGCTCACGGCTGCTGGCTGTGCGTTGCCGCCCGTCGTCGCAGGGCGTGACGAGGCGCGACCGGCGCGGCGCGCTTCCAGGTCGCGCAGCAGGCGCGAGGCCGGCTCGAAGTTGCCTTCGTAAGAATAGATGCTGAACAGGCGCGCGACGGTGTTGAGGTCGCTCGCGGTGCGCGCCCGCTCCTGCAAGCCACGGCGCACCGCGCGGTAGCGACCGAAGCGGCGCAGCAGCTCGTAATAATCGCCGCTGATGGCGCGCGGCCACGTCGGATCGAAGGCCGCGTCATAAACCTGTTCGGCGGCGCGGCGGTCGCCTTGCGCTTCGAGTATCGCGGCGCGGGTCTTCAAGAAGTAAGCCAGTTGACCGGCGAACTTCGGCTGGAAGGTCGTCAGCACTTCCAGCGCCTCTTTGCGATTCTCGGCGAGTTGCAGCTCTTCAACGTAGTCTTTGACCGGTTGAATATTCGACGGGTCGGCGGCGACCAGCTCGGCGAAGAAATCTGCCGGCTTGTACTCTTTGAGCGAATAGGCGCGCACGATACCGGCGGCCTGTTTATAGATGGGTGCGCGCTCGGTCACCGGCAAGGCTTTGCCGAGCTCGACAAGCGTTTTGACTTCGTCGGCGAAGCGGGCGCGGTTGTGATAGAAGACCGCAAGCCGGCGCAAGGCATCGGGCGAGCGCCGGCGGAGGTCGGCATATTGCGCCATCTCGGTCGCGGCTTTATCGAATTGCCCGAGCCGTTCAGAGAGCCGCGCCGCGTGCAGGTGCAATCGCGCATCTTTCGGATACTGGACAAGCAAGGTGCCGACGCGCTCAAGCGCCGGGGCATATGGCCGCGCGACGGACGCCTGAGTGCCGAAGAACTCTTCTTTGGTGTAGAGGGCTTCGTCAACCGCCGCTTGCGGGGCGCGATTCGGGTCGGGCTGGCGCAAGGGCGCGGTGGCGGCGCTCTGGTTGCGATTCGCCGGCGGCTTGCCTTTGGCGGTGGCCTGGCCACCCGCAGCATTCGGAGTTGAGGTTTTCGCGCGCTGCGCCGCCCGCTGTGCAAACAGGGTGGCAACAGCAAGGGAAGCGACCGAAAGGACAATCGCGACGGTCAGAAAGATTCGTTTGCGCATAAGCACCTGCGATCAATAAATCGTGAAGACAAACCCGAAAACAAGAAAACGGTTGATGCCAGGCGGTTCGCTCGGAACCGGAAAAAGTCACGCGATCAACTGCCGCCAATCACTTCGACCATCACCTCGGCGACCGTCGAGTTGTGCGCGAAGTCTTCGGCGGTGACCTGAATCGTGTAGGTTCCCGATGGCAGTCCCGCGGGGATGCGCAGGTGGCCGACATTGGCTTTTGACTTTGCATCCCAAACGATGGGCACCGGCAGCGCGCCAAAGACGCGCGCCGCAATCACCCGCGTGTCGCTGTCGGCGCGCACAGTGATCGTTAACTCTTCGCCGGCATGGGCGACGGTTTGATCTAACTTCGGCTCAAGGCGCGGCGGGCGGCTATCAATGACGAAGCTCTTGTCTTCTTGATAGGCGCGGCCTTTGTTGTCGACCAGCAACAGGCGGCAATGATAGACGCCGTCGCTCATCTCGCGCGGCGCGACGAAGCGCGTCTCCCAGACATCTTCGCCCTTCAGATAAGTCAATCGCCTGGTCAAGCCGAAGGGGAAGACCGCGGTCACTTCAACAATCGCTTGATCGGCGCGAACCCGCAACACAGGGTCGCCGGGGCGAATCACGCGAGGCCGCAGCAGCGACCGCGGCGCCGCCAGAAACGACGTGTAGGGCGTCACGAACTTGTACTTCTTTGAGAGCGCGATGATCTCGTCAATCGCCTCTTTGGTCTCGCCATTCAAAGCGATCAGCCTGAGCAGCGCGTCCACACGCGCACGCGCCCACAGGCGCGGCACATGGTCGTGCGTGTCATCGCGCTCCGGCAGCTCGACCTGCTGATTGAGCCGCACCGCCTTGCCTTCACTGTTGCCGGTGATTGCGAGCTGCGCCGGGCCGGGCCGCTTGTAGCGACCGACGAACGACAGCCGTGTGCCGTCATAGGCAGTCGCCTCGTAATCGGGATAGACCTGATAGAAGTTCGCCGCGTCCGTATTGGCCAGCTTCAAGGTATCAATCGGCGCGCGGCCTATCTTGCTGACAAAGCCCTTGAGCTTGAATTCCAGATCGTCGGTCTCGCGCGACCAATCGAAATAACCGCGCGACGCCCGCGCCAGCTCGCCGAGCAATCGCAGGTTGGTGTCCGAGCCGATGCCGAATACGTACAGGCGGGCGCGCGACCCGGCGTCGTTGGCTTTCTGAAAGCGTTCCGTGAGCGTTTTCAATCGCGTCGTGCCGAGCGACGAGTTGCCATCGGTGATCATCACGATGGCGCGCTCCTTCTTGGCCGGCATCGCTTTCGACAATTGCGTGGCGCGTTCGAGTGCGGCGGCCAGATCGGTGCCGCCCGACAGGTAACTCGACTTGATGAATGACAGGGCGCGCTCGATCTGCTCGGGGCGCGCGTCCACCGACTTGTCGCTCAAGGCGGTGACATCATCGTTGAACAGCATGAGATTGAACGTGTCCTGCGGCGTCAACGAGCGCAGCAGCGCTTCGGTCGCTTCATAAGCGCGGTCGAGCTTCTCCCACTGCATCGAGAGCGACGTATCGAGCATGACCAGCACCGAGCGCGGTTCGGGCGCGGCGACTTCGCCGGGGGCGCGGCCCGCTTCATTGAAGACGACGCCCGCTTCGAAATATCCGTCGGGCTCGCGCTCGGCCAATCGCGGGTCGCGCAACTCGTCGGCGGTAATGCGCTCCGGCGCGCGATAGGCGAGAAACTCGAACGCCGTGTGCGGCACGTTCAGGCCGTAGCGGAACGAGAAGTCCTCGGTCAGTTGGATGTCGTTGCCCTCGAACGACGCAGACTTGTACTCAGGGCGGTTATCGATGAAGTTGAGCGGATAGATTTTGCTGCGCACGCTCAGATCGCTCATCGCAAACTTGCTGGCGATCTGTAATCTAAGCGACAGGTGGTTGACCGTCTGCGCGCCGTACTGGCTCGGCTTGAAGGGGAACGAAAAGTACGATTCGAGATTATCCACAGGCAGCGCTTCGGTGTATTCAAGCTCCAGGCGCTTGGTGCCATACGCCGGGATGGGCGTGATCTTGACCGTAAAGGCGGTGTCCGACTGATCATCGCGCTCCTGTTCGAGCAGTCCCGGATCGATGGATTGCAGCGCCAGGTCTTCGTAGATTTCTTCGGCGCGGCGCTTTTCAAGGATGACGCCGGGGATGCGCACGTCGCCGTCCCAGACCGCAAAGTCCGAGATCGAGGCGGTCGTCGGGATCAGGAAGACGTACTGGCCTTCCTGCACGCGGGCTGTGTGGTTGCCGAAGATTTGCACGACGCGGACGCGCGCGTACTGGTTATCGATCTTGATGTCGACCGTCATCTCGTCGAGCGAGAGGATTGCCGAGTCAGGCTTCTGGGCGCTGGTCGGAATCAGCACGCCTGACTGCGCCTGCGCCGCCACGGGAATCAGCAACAAGACCAGCAGCGCAGCCATTCGCCGTGCCATTAAACTCAGAGAGGTGCGTCCACTTGATTTCATAAGCATCCTGAAGCGCGGGCCGCTCACCCGCGAAAACCGAAGGCGGAAGTGGTGATTCGATCACGCTTGCCCTGAATGCGCGGGCCAACGTTGCAGGGGCGTTTGGCTCGCGCTCGCAGGCTATCCGACGACTCGCTTCTCAATCCTGACAAGGCCATTCATGGTGCCGATATAAACGTATCGGTCATCGCCTGTGATGGCCGTCACGCTCGGCGACGGCAGGCCGGCGCTGAGCCGTTTCCAACTCCGCGCGCGCGTATTATATACCAATAATCCTTTATCGCTAGTGCCGACATATAATCGCTCGCCGTCAAAGTACATGGCGTTCTGATTGACTTCGAATTTGCCGACATCGCGATCATTGGCAAAGCTGATCCACTCGCCGGTCGGCAGCAACGCATCAACGCCGCCGCCGTTGGTGCCGACATAAAGGGTGCCCTCGGCTTCCGCCAGCGCCGTCACCCAGTCGTGTGACAGGCGCGAGTTCGACGTCTTGTAGGTTCGCACGACGCGCATGCCCTCAAGCTCGATCAGCCCCGCCAGGCTGCCGACGAAGAGCCGCGAGCCCGCCGCCGCCGACGTATACAGGTGATTGCTCGACAGGCCGTGAAACGAGGTCAGCGACCGCGCCCGCCCGCCCGCCACTTCCGTCAAGCCGCCTGCCGTCGCCAGCACCATCGCGCCCGCCGCCGAGGTGTTTGCCGTCATCAAAGAAACGTGAGCAATGGCATCGCTGATTAAGCCATTCTTTTCGCGGGTCATCACCGTCTGTTGCCTTCGCCCATCAACAGTGACGAGGCCGCGCGACGTGGCAATCAGCGTCTGCCCGGATGCCGGGTCAAAAGTAATGAAGTTCACTTCACGGACGCGCTCGTCTTCGATGTGCGCCAGGCGCTCGCTGGTTTCCGGCGCGATCACATCAGCGCCGCGGTCGAAATAGCCGACCCACAGGTGGGCGGCGCCATCGAGCGCCACGCCGGTGATGTGGTCGCCGGTGATGATGCGCTCGCTGACCAGCGATGCCGCGACCGGCTCGAAGGCCGGCCCGCCCGCCCCCGCCTCGCGCACGAATGCGCCATCGCGCGTCAGCGCCCACAATCCGCCATCATCGGCAAAGACCGTCGTCGGCGCATTCGCCGGCAGGCCCGGCGTTTCCGACAGGCCGGTACGCGGTTCGTTCGGGCTCGACTTCGTCCGTTCGGCGTTGATGTCAAATAGGCCGCCGCTGAACAGCCCGGCAAACAGCCGCCCGCCGATCACCGCAATCGAAGTGACGTTCGGGCGATTGGTGATGGCTTTGATCTCGTTGGCATCGCTCAGGCCGACGACGCCGAAATCGGTCGCTACCGCGAGCCCGCCGTACTGCGAATCGCTCGAAGGCAGCGCGACCAGCCCTGTGACCCGCGGTGAGGGCAAGCCGTCGCTCGTCGTCAGGTGCTCGATGTGGCCTTCGCGCCAGATGTAGAGCCCGCTGTCCTGTGTGCCGATGTAGAGCCGCGAAGCAAACGGCAGCACCGCGGTCACTCGCGTGAAATCGGCTCCCGGAGCCGAATTGAAGCGGCGCGTGAAGCGTTGCTGTCCATCAAACTCGAACAAGCCGCCGTCGAGTGTGCCGATTAACAACTCGCTTTCTGTCGCCGTCAGCACGCTCACCCGCGTCGCCTTCGGCTTGACGAAGCGATAGCCGGTGAAGCCATTGCCGTCGAATGCCATCAAGCCGCTGGCTGCCGTGCCGATATAGAGCCGATCACGAAAGACCGCCAGCGCCGTCAGGTCGTTGTCGCTCAGGCCATCGAAAGTGGTGTAGCGGTGTTTGACCGTGCCGCCCTCGTCGAGCGCGATCAGCCCGCCTGAGGTCGCCAGATAGCGCGTGCCGGCAAAGACCGCCGTTGCCCTCGCATCAGCGGCGTTCAGATAAACCGTCAGCCCGTCCGTCACCGGCGGGCGCAAGCGCGTCTCTTCAACGGTGATTTTTTGCGCGGCGGCTTCGGCTTCCTGTTCAGCGCTGATATGACGATTCAGCCTGACCACATAAATCAACAGCCCCGCCAGCGCGAGGACAATCGCAATGCCTGCGGCGATGAGCGCGCCGCGCCGATTGAACAGTCGCTTGATCCAGTTCAACATTGAAGACTCGGATTAAAACTCACAACGATGGTGGCGCAAGCTAACCGCCTTGCGCCACAGACTGCGCAGTGTCGCATAAGCTGACCGCGCGGCGCTACCCCAATCTGAAACTCACCACTCAACGCAGCCTTAGATGCAGCAAATCGAAAAACGACTGCGGCTTGTGGCGAGCGGTTCTTGACAACCACCGCGGGCCGCCAATATAGTCAACTTGCCAACAAAAGATGTGCTGCTCGCGTTAATTTTAATCGAATCACGGTTGGTTTTCGTGCCCGCGAAACCGGCTCAGGGATAAGTCGCTTGAATCTGCCGAACGCGCTCACGCTCTCCAGAATCTTCATCGTCCCGCTGCTGGTCGTCGTCTTGCTGACGAAGTTCCCCAGCGACTGGTTCGACGTACCGCAACAGTTCCTCGGGCTGGCGCTGTTTGTCGGCGCGTCGATCACCGACTGGCTCGACGGCTACCTCGCCCGCAAGCGCGGCCAGGTATCAACGCTCGGCATCCTGCTCGACCCCATCGCCGATAAGCTGTTGATCTCGGCGGCGCTGATCTCACTGGTCGAAAACCGCATCGCCCCGGCCTGGGCCATCGTCATCATCATCGGCCGCGAATTCGCCGTCACCGGATTGCGCTCGATTGCCTCGGCTGAAGGCTTCACCATCAGCGCCTCGATGAAGGGCAAGTTCAAAATGCTGACGCAGGTGATCGCCATCACCCTGTTGATCTCCGGCAGCGTGCCGGGCGGCCCGTCCGGCTTGCAACCGCCGCCACACGTGCAGCCCGAAATCGCCTTCGCCTCGTTCTCGGAATCGGCGCGCACGCTGGGCGCGGTCATTAGTAATCGAGCGATCACGCTCGATGATTTCCGCGTCCTCTGTTATGGCGCGGGCAGGGCGATGTTGTGGGTCGTCGTCTTCTTCGCGCTCTGGTCAATGGTTGACTACTTCACCAAGTTCTATGGCAAGGTGCGCGACCGCATCGAAGTGCGCGAGCGCCGCAGGGTGCGTATCCTGCGCCGCCGCCGCCGCAAAACCACCACGGGCCTCCCCGCCGAGACCGTCAAGGCTGAAGGCCGCCGGCAATAGCCGCTCGCCTATCGAAGCCCTCCGTCTCGTCAACCTTAGTCTCGCCTCCACTCAACCGACAATGTGGCTACTACGGGCAGCATCGGCGGCAATCACGCCTGCTCATTTCTCGGCGTCCCCGCCGCCGCCGACCAGCGATGCCAGCAAGCCGAAGTTGCCGATGGCCGAGCGCGTTTCGTTGTAGATGCCATAGGCTCGGAACTCTGTAAAGCCGACGGTCGGCGGCAGGCCGTCCAAAGCTCTGCGAACCTGCTCTTGCTCCAACAGCTCGCGCGAGCCATCGGTCACGCGAGTCAGCCTTGAAACGGCGAGCAACAGCTCGCCGGCCCGCCGGTCTGCCGGCTTCAGTGAAACGATTGAAGTGCCCGGCGGACGCAGCGCCATCGCCGTTTGCAGTCTTTCATCCGCGGCCACCACACTGCCGGCACCTTGCGCCTCCAGCAACTGTGTGATCTGTGGTTGGGTCGCCAGCACCAGATAGCTGCCGATGAAAGCGGCGGCGCGGCCATCTTCATTCGACGACAGGCGCAGCTCTGTGCCGCCGACACTGTCAGTCGTGATCTTCGCATCGCCGCGCGTCAGGTAGCGCGTGATGAAGGGCGCGAGCCGGTCTTTATCCTTGACGCTCAAAAGCATGGCTTGCGAGCCGCCGTCGCCGAGATTGATCAGGGTGATTTCATGGCCGATGGCATCGCCGACCGACTCGCCGCCTTCAATACCGTATTGCTTACGCAGGTTGATGACGAACTCGCGCAGGGCGAGGCCGGCGACAATATCAACGTGGGGCGCGAGCTGTTTCAGGGCGCGCTCAGGCAATTCGCCGGCGCGCTCGATGTTCAGCAGCGTCACTTCTTCAGCACTGCGGGGGATCAATTGCGGTGACTTGAAACCGGCTCCCTGTGCCGGTTTCAGCGCTTCGGTCAGGGCTTCGCCGATGCCCGGCTTCAACGCCGTGAGATAGCGATCCACGACGCCGCCGTCCTTGAATTCGGCGCTGTAGAGCAAGCCGGCAACCGCCTGACTGGCCATATGCTCAAGCAGGCCGGTGAAGGAGGCGACGGTTTCGGGTTCCGCGGCATAGCGACTGGCGGCCAGCGGCGGCAACAAGGCGATCAGTTTGTTGATGCCGGTTTCGGTAATAAAGGCAGTGACGGCTGCGCCCGCGGCCATATCGGGCTTGAGCCGCGCAAGCGTTGGGTCTTCGGCGAGCGCCGGCGCGCGCCCGGCAATCGTGTCGAGCGTCGCCTTCATGGCTTCAAGGTGATTGGTCAACACGATGACTGAGCCGAGCGCCGCCGCCACCAGTGGCCGGTCGGGGTTCGCGCCGCGAAAGATGAGCAGCCGCGTGCCCTGGTGCTCCCCTTCTTCCTGGGCCACCGTCATGCCATAGATTCTTTGCGCGACGATGATGGCGCGGTCGTTGACCAGACGCGCGGCGGTTGCCGGGCGGGCGTGGGTCTCGATAATCAACGCCAGTCGCGGCTTGAAGTGCAGGTACGGCCCTTCGTCAGTCTGCCCGGTCTGCGCTTCAACATCGGTGAGCGCCAGCGCCAATTGAGCGCGGCCCGCCAGCACCACTTCTTCGGGGCCGAGTCCTGTGCGCCCGACGAGGTCGGCCATCAAGCCAATCTGTCGGAGCTGGCTCGACAGCCCGAGCGCCGGCCCCAGCTCGCGCCAGGCCCGTGTGCCAGTCAAGCCATCGGCGACATCCGCGAGGTTATTGATTTCGAGATAGGCAAGCGACGACGCCGCAACATAACGCTCCATCTCCACAGGCTGCGGCCTGCGCAAAGCGAAGTAGCAGGCGGTTGCGACAAGCACCCCGAGGATGACGGCGGTAATGATCAGGTTCTTTCGAGTGAGCCAGTCGCGCAGATTCATTCAAGCGCATCTTATCACGGCTGTGCTATAATCGCCGCAGCCCCACCGACTCAAAAAAGTGAAAGCGAGAAAGCCTTGAATCAAGATGTGATGAACTGCCCACGTTGCCGGCGGCGCACGGCGGCAGCGCGCGGCACTTGCATTTACTGCGGCGAGACCCTGCCGATCAGCAAGCTGACCAGCGCGCCGCCGCAACGCAACCTCGACGCCGCCGAGCTCGCCTTCAACACGATTCTCGAACCGCCGCGACTGGCCGCCGGCGAAACCGCCATCGCCGCGCTCGCCGCCGCGCTCAAGGTTGAAAGCGGCGAGGCCAGCGAGATGGTTGCGGCTAACAAGCGATTGCCCATCGCGCGGTCACTGACGCGGCAGGAGGCCGAAATGATTGCCGCCCTGGTGCGCGATTGCGGGCTGGCGGCATTCGTCGTTGCTGATGAAGAGCTGGCCGTCGAGCGCGAATTGATCCGCGCCCGACACATTGAGATTAAAAATAATGAAGTCGTCGTACAGCACAGCGGCGGCGTGTTGACCATTCCCGCATCAGCCCTGCGGGTGATCGTCGTCGGCTCGCTGCGCCAGAACCGCGTAGATTATTCGGAAGGACTGCGCGGCATGCGCACGCAATCGGCGAGCGTGTTAGAGACGGCAGAGTTTCGCTCGGACGAAGCCGTGCTTGATGTCTATGGCGGCTCGCTTGAAGAGAGCTTTCGCTTGCGCGCCGACGGCTTCGATTATTCGGGGCTGGTCGCGCCGCTGTCATTTCGCACCGAGCTTAATTTTCGCGCGGCCCTGCGCGCGCTCGAAAAAGCAGCGCCGCAAGTCCTCGTTGACGAAGATTTCGCCCGTCTACGGCGCTTGCTCGCGCGCGCCTGGCCCGAGCGCAGCCACAACGAAGCGCGCGGCGTGAAACGCAAAGGCATCACCTACCGGCCCGTCGCGATGTCGAGCCTGACCACAGACAACCGCGACCAGTTCGAGCGCTATTCCCGCCTGATGTTCCTATCGGCAACCCGCAACCTGAGCTTTCGCGCCCAATGAAAACGGCTGAATCGAATCGCTTGCCGGTGCAAGCTTCGATTCAGCCGTTTTGAGGTTCGGTGCTTTAATGATCCGCCGATCAACCGCACAAACGGGCGGCGGGAACGAACGAGCGCAGCTTGCGCGAGCGCGCCGCGTGGCTCAGCTTCCTGAGCGCCTTGGCTTCGATCTGCCGCACACGCTCGCGGGTGATCGAGAAGTGATGGCCGACCTCTTCGAGCGTATGCTCGTTGCCGTTAGCGCACAATCCAAAGCGCATCTTGATGACTTTCTCTTCGCGCGGCGAAAGCATACGCAAGGCTTCGTCGGTCGCTTCCTTCAGGTTGTGATCGATCAGGGCGTCTGCCGGGTTGACGCTCGATTTGTCTTCGATGAAATCGCCGAGGTGTGAATTCTCTTCTTCGTCAACCGGGGTTTCCAGCGATACCGGCTGCTGGGCGATGCGCAGGATGGTGCGCACTTTGTCTACAGGCAGCTCCATGCGCGCGGCGATCTCTTCGCAGCTCGGCTCGCGCCCCAGCTCTTGCACCAGCGCCCGCGTCGCCCGCGTCAAGCGCGTGATGGTGTCGAACATATGAACAGGGATGCGGATGGTGCGCGCTTGATCGGCGATGGCGCGGGTAATCGCCTGGCGAATCCACCACGTTGCATAGGTCGAAAACTTGAAGCCGTGCCGCCACTCGAACTTGTCGACGGCGCGCAGCAGGCCGATGTTGCCTTCCTGAATCAGGTCGAGCAACGGCAGGCCGCGATTTGAATACTTGTTGGCAATCGAAACGACAAGCCGCAGGTTGGCTTCGGTCAGCTCGCGCTTGGCCTCGTTCGCCTCATAATCCCCACGCTCGATGGCCCACAGCGAGCGCTCGACTTCGCTGAGGCTGACGCGCCAGCCGGATTCCAGACCGGCGAGCCGTTGTTTGGCTTCGCGCAGACTCTTCTTCAAGCCGCGCTCGTCCTGATTGCGGCGCCGGGCTTCGAGCAGTTGTGTCGTTTTCGCCACATTGCGAC
This sequence comes from Blastocatellia bacterium, assembly GCA_035275065.1. Taxonomy (NCBI): domain Bacteria; kingdom Pseudomonadati; phylum Acidobacteriota; class Blastocatellia; species Blastocatellia bacterium. Next base: position 94,908 of record DATENM010000145.1, on the reverse strand, counting down.
GGGCGTCGCGTCCGGCTTCGACCGAGCGGCGGATCAGGGCGACTAGCTGTCGATGCTGATGTCGCGCCAGGTCGAGTGCCCGCATCAATCGGCCCATCTCGACGCGCGCCCGGCAGAGGTTGGTGTAAATCTTTTGCCGGCGCGCAGAGCGCTTCGGCTCGCTGCCGAGCCGTTCGGCAAGCTTTGAGGCTTTCGCGTAACTCTTCTTGATGGCGGCCAGGTCGGCCAGGGCTTGCAGGCGGTAGGCTTCAAGCACGACCTCGTCAACGCCGTCTTGATCGCTGAAGTCAGCGACTTCGCGGATGCCGAGCTTGCCGCGCCGCAACTGCTCGCCAAGGTCGAGCAGGTATTCGACGCAGATCGGCGAGCGCGAAACGGCGCGCACGCCGCGCTGGTTGCCGCGCTCGATGCGCCGCGCCAACACGATTTCGCCTTCGCGGGTCAGCAAAGCCACCGAAGCCATTTCGCGCATATACAGGCGCACAGGGTCATACGAGCGATCCATCTGGCCCGGCGACAGATCAACCTCCGTCTCGTCGTCGAGGCCCGCCGGCAACGCCGGGCTTTCGATCAAGTTGGAGTCTTCCGAATCGGTGAAGCTTTCGTCGGAATCGTTAATGGCCAGCGTTTCCAGTTCTTCGGACGGGCTCGGTTCGGGCGGCAAGAGTTGATTAATGTCGCCGAAGGCAAACAGCGAAATCTCTTTGCCAGTCTCGTTGATGGTGTCGAAAACATTCGGGTAAGTTTGATTGGTGCCCGGCATGATGAATCTCCCCTGCGCGATAGAATGGCTGATGATCGGCTTTGCAGCGCGGCGTTAAGACTGAGTTTAGGCGACCCGCTGGCCAGCCCGCGTCCAACCGCCGACGCTGATGGCGCCGCCGGCATTGCGGCGTACGGCTCCGGTCGGCAGTGCTTCGCCCTGGGCATTCAGCCACATCAGGCGGACGCCGCGCGCCAGGCGCAATTCGGTGAGCGCCTCTTCCATCTCGCGCAGCAAGGCTTCGGCGTGACCGTCGCCGGCGCGCTCGGATTCAACTTCGCTCGCAATGACTGAAATCAGTCGGTCAAGCTCGCCCACTTCTTCGATGAGGTGTTGATGTCTTGGCATCGCTTCGTGTCCTTAATGTTTGCGGAATGGGAATTCTAAAACCCTGGGCGCAGGGTGGGTCACAGAATCAAGCAGGCTGTCGTGGCCGGCATGGCCCCCGTCATCCCGGCACGACAGCCTGCAATTCTGCTGCGTAGCCTCTGTTACAAAACAGCGAGCGACGTCGCCCCCTTGACCTCACTCGTTGCGCTTTTCAAAGAAGCTACGCCGCGACAAGGAGCAATGCTCGTGCCATCGCCAAGGCCCAATTGGGGTAGCATAACCGGCCTGGAAATAAAGCCGGCTGAAAACTCTAGGCCGGAGAGGGTAACGGATTCTGGAAGGCCGCCTGACAAAACTTGTCAAAGCAAGGAGTCAGGAGTCAGAAGTCAGGAGTCAGAATAAAAACCGGAGGCGGAGCCGACTTCCTCTTCCATTCTGTCTTCTGACTCCTGACTCCTTTTAGGATAGGCGCACGACGATGACCGAGGTATTGTCTTCGCCGCCGGCGGCGTTGGCGGCGACAACCAGCTCTTTGGCGGCGGCGTACGGGTCGGGGTTGACCATGAGGATGTCGCGGATGTGATCATCGCCCAGCATGCCGTTCAGACCATCGCTGCACAGCAGCAGGGTGTCGCCGCTCACCAGCTTGCGGCGGATGATATCAATTTCGATCTGATCGTCGGCGCCTATCGAGCGGTAAATGACATTGCGGTAGGGGTGAATGCGCGCCTCGCTGCGCGTCAGGTTGCCGGTATTGACCATGCGTTGGACCAGCGAATGGTCTTCGGTGAGCTGCTCGAATTTTTCGCCGTTGAGCAGGTAACAGCGGCTGTCGCCGACGTGCGCGATGCTCAGGACTTCGCCGACCAGCATGGCGACGGTCAAGGTGGCTCCCAGGCCGCGCTCGTCGGGGTTGGCGCGCGCGTAGGCCAGGACTTCGCGGTTGGCATGGACCACCGCCTGCCGCAACATTTCGGTCGTCGCCATCTCGTTGCCGTCGGCGATGGCCAGGCGCAGGCCGCCGGTCTGCGTCGGCGCGGCGATCTTCTCTTCGTGGGTCGAGCGCAAGCTCGCGGAGATCAGCTTGTCGGTCATCCACTCGGCGACGGCGCGCACCGAAACCCGCGAAGCGACCTCGCCCGCCGCCTCGCCGCCCATGCCGTCAGAGACGACATAGATGCCGATCTGCGTCTGCACAGACTCGTAATACTGCGTCAGGTTGAGCGCCAGGATGCTGTCTTCGTTCAGCTCGCGCACCAGCCCGACATCCGTGAAGTGGCCGGATTGCAGCACAACCGGGAGGTTCAGGTCGTTGAGCGCCGTGCGGAACTCTGCGGCGCTCTGAAAGCGCGCCTGCGGCTGATCCGCGAGCGCCCGCGTCAACAACCGCTCAAAGTTCGGGAAGACCGTCGCCACAGGGTAAAGGCAACTGGCCTCTTCGCCGCTCAAGCTCTCGCCGGTCAGCATGAATTGCAGCAGCGCCCCGATGGCGTAAACGTCCGAACGCACGTCGTAGACGGCATCATCTTCAAACAGTTCGGGCGCGGTAAAGCCGCGGCTCGGATAGATCGGCGCGTCGGCGACTGCCGACAGCATCTGTCGCGCCCGCTCAAATCCGACCAGCCGCACCTTCATTGCTTGATCGATGAAGACGCTGTACGGCTCGAAGCCGTTGAAGACCCAGCCATTGCGGTGGAATTGCTCGGCCAGCGTGCAGAGCTGGACGCCGATAGCGCGCGCCGTCTTCTCGTCCACTTGATCGATGTGGGCGACGGCCTGGCCGTGAATCTCTTCGAAAACCAGGTAAGCGGCTTCGCCTTCGACCGTATGCTCGAAAGGCTTGAACAGGCCGAAGCGCTCGAAGGCGGCGCCGGCCTCTTCGAGGCTGCCGGAGGTGCGGCCCGCGGCGCTGCCGGCGGCGGCATTCACAGGCGACAGCCCGGTCAGCGCGTCGTCATCGGTCAGGCGGCGCTCGACAATAGTGTAATTCGTGCCGGAAGCGTCCAGCGCCGTCGCCGAATAGGCGTTATAGGTTGGCGCCGTCCACAGCAGCAATTGAATCTTAAAGCGCGAAGCGATGATTTTGCCCGGTTCGGCGGGTGCCGGTGGCGGAATCGGCGCGGTCAAAGATGAGCCGAGCTTCGCGCCACAGACCTGGCAAAAATGCGCCCCCGGCTCATTGTCTGTCGCCCCACATACCGAGCAGGCGTTTTCTATATTTCTTGTCACTTCATCCATATAGCGGTTAACAAGCATAGCACAAGCGATCCGCTCTTTGTAATGAGCAAAATGACAAAGGCCAGCCGCTCCGGCTTTTTGACATGGCGGTGAATAGAGGGCTAAAATCTGGCTTTAGCCGGTTGCCTTTGGGCCGATGCCAAGCGGGCGCTTAAAATCATCGCTAAGTCGGTATCACTGCGACAAGATTCTTGAAACCTCAAGCAAAACAAGGGCGTAATACGAGTCGGTTAGATAATCGTAATTCAATTCGGAGGACAGACCCTTCTTATGGCACTCAATCGTAGGAAAAAGACCGTCATCATTGTGCTGGTGGTCGTCGGACTCATTACCATCATTGCTTTATCGAGAGTCTTTAAGAAACGCGACGGCGAGCCGGTGCAGGTCGGCAAGATCGAGCGCCGCACGCAATTGATCTCGAAGGTCACGGCGTCGGGCGAGATTCGCCCGGTACATATTTACAACCTGACCGCAGAGGTGCCGGGCCGCGTCGAAGCCATCTACGTCACCGAGGGACAGACCGTCAAGAAGGGTCAGCCGCTCGTCAAAGTTGACCCGACGCAATCGAGCTTCGCGGTCACGGCGGGCGAAGCCAGCGTCCGCGTCACGCAGTCCGACGTGCAGAACCAGCAGGTCGCTCTCGACCAGGCGCGCAACAACGTCAACCAGTCGAAGGCCAGTCTCGGCGCTGCCGAGGCCGAGCTTGAACGCTTGCAAGCCGACCTCCGTTATGCCGAAAGCGAGTACAAGCGCAATCAAGAGTTGGTCGAGAAGGGCGTCATCAATAAGTCGCAATTCGAGTCGGTGAAATCGCGCTACGACCAGGCGCGCGCCTCGGTCAACGCGCAGCAGGCGCGCATCAACCAGATCAAGGTGCAGGTCAAAGACTCCGAGCTGGCGGTCAACCGCGCCGAGGCGGCTTTGAACTCCTCAGAGCAGCGCGTCAAGCAGGGGCAGGCGACACTGGCGCAGCAGGCCGATCAGTTGAAGAAGACGACGCGCTTTTCGCCGATTGACGGCGTCGTTTCGAGCCTGCCGGTCAAGGTCGGCGAATACGCCCTGGCGAGTTTTTCGACAACGCCGCTGCTGACGGTCGCCGATATGTCGCAGATCAACACCGAAATTCACGTTGACGAGACAGACATCGCCGACGTGCAGTTAGGGCAGAAGGTCAAGGTCAAGGTTGACGCGCTCGGCGAGCAGGAGATCGACGGCGAAGTCATCGAGAAAGGCGCTTCGGCCATCACCAAGTCGGGACAGACCATCGCCTCGAACGCCAACTCGCAAGAGGCGAAAGATTTCCTCGTCAAGATCAAGCTGAGCCCCAACGAAGAAGTTCGCAACAAGCTGCGTCCGGGCATGTCTGCAACCGCGACGATTACGACGGCGATGGTTGAAAACGTCACCACCGTGCCGCTGCAAGCCATCGTGCCGCGCGAGCTGCCGAAGGACAAAGCCGCCGAGCCGCAAGCGCAACCGCAGCCGCCCGCCGACGGGCCCGCAAAGAAGAAAGAGGTCGAGGGCGTCTTCATCTACGACAACGGCAAGGCGCGCTTTGTCGAAGTCACTACGGGGATCAAGGGCGATCAGGAGATCGAGCTGAAGACCGGCCCGAAGGAAGGCGAGCGGATCATCATCGGTCCCTACAAGACGCTACGCAACTTGAAGGACGGCGACCTGGTGAAGGAAGAAGCCAAGCCCGCCGGCCCCGAGACCAAGAGTTAGTCGCTTGACCATTAAAGGCCACGCAACACGCTAATGACAAAGGATCCGAACTCAAATGAAGGCGACGCTATGATTGATGAAGCGGTGTTAGAGAAGGAACTCGCATACCTGGAAATGGCTCCCCCGCCGTCGGATATCGTCATCCGTACGGACGAATTGCGGAAGACCTACGTGATGGGAGCTGAAGAAGTCCACGCCTTGCGCGGCGCGACCTTCGAGATCGACCGCGGCGAGTACGTGGCCATCATGGGGCCATCGGGATCGGGCAAGTCAACCTTGATGAACCTGATTGGCTGCCTCGACACGCCGAGTTCGGGGCAGTACTGGCTCAACGGCAAGCAGGTATCAGAGATGGACGACGACGAGCTGGCCTACATTCGCAATAAAGAGATCGGCTTCGTCTTTCAGACCTTCAACCTGTTGCCGCGCGCCACGGCGCTGCACAACGTCGAACTGCCGCTGATCTATAACGGCACGCCGCGCAGCCAGCGCATCGAGATGGCCAAGCGGGCGCTGGAAAAAGTTGACCTGGCCAATCGCATGGATCACAAGCCGAACGAGCTGTCGGGCGGTCAGCGCCAGCGCGTCGCCGTCGCCCGCGCCCTGGTCAATAACCCGTCGATCATTCTGGCCGACGAGCCGACCGGCAACCTCGATTCGCAGACCTCGCAGGAGATCATGGGGTTGTTCGATCACCTCAACCGCCAGGGCAACACCATCATCCTGGTGACGCACGAGCACGACATCGCCGAACACGCGCACCGCATCCTGCACATCCTCGACGGTCGCATCAATAAGGACGAGCGCCGCTGAACCGCGCGCCCGCGCCGCAAATCAGACAAAGGCATCAGGCGGTAAGTCTGCCTGATGCCTTTGCGCTTTTCTGGCCCGCAGGTTAGGCGCGACGGCTCGCCTTTGCTATAATTGCCACACCGATTCACTTGGATCAGAACTCATGTACAAGTATATTGAAGCCGCCCACATTGCGCTCACCTCGATCCTGTCGCACAAGCTGCGCTCGTTTCTGACCCTGCTCGGCGTCATCATCGGCGTCGCCGTGGTGACGGCGGTGGCGACGGTCATTGAAGGCGCCAATGTGTATATCAAGGAGAAGATCGCGACGCTCGGGTCGGGCGTCTTCAGCCTGCAAAAAGCCAGCATCACCAGCTTTGGCGATTTTCAGAAGTTCATCGATGCCTGGAAGCGCAACCCCGACCTGTCGCTCGAGGACCTGGCGGCGCTGCGCGAGCAGGTCAACCTGGCCGACCAGATTGGCGCCACCGATGGCACCGCGCACACGATCAAGTATGGCAACATCGTGCTTGAGAACGTCGGCGTCAACGGGGTGACCCCGAACATGGTTCTGCTCACCAGCGTCGAAGTCGAGCAGGGGCGCTACCTGAGCGACTCGGACGACGAGAGCCACCGCGATGTCGCCTTCATCGGCTCGGAGGTCGCCGAGGGCCTCTTCCCCGATAGCGACCCGATTGGCAAAGAGATCAAGGTGGGGCGCGAGACCTTCACGGTCATCGGCGTCGCCAAAAAGCTCGGCTCGGTGCTCGGCCAGTCGCAGGACAATTTCGTGCAGGTGCCGCTCAATACTTTTATCAAGTCTTTCGGCAAGCGCAGCTCGAACAGCTTGCGCATCATCGTCCGCGCCCGCAAGGACGTGCCGGTGGAAAAGGTTCAGGATCAGGTGCGCGTCGTCATGCGCTCGCGTCACAAGCTCAATTACAATCAGCCGGACAACTTCTCGATTGCCACAGACGAAGTGACCGAGCAGCTTTTCGGGGCCATCACTGGCACGGTGGCGGCGGTCGCCTTCCCTGTCGTCGGCATTTCGCTGGTCATCGGCGGCATCGTGATTATGAACATCATGCTGGCGACCGTAACCGAACGGACGCGCGAGATCGGCATTCGCAAATCACTTGGCGCGACGCGGCGCGACATCCTGGTGCAGTTCCTCGTCGAGTCGGCGATGTTGTCAGGCTTTGGCGGGCTGATCGGATTGTTAATCGCCGTGACCTTAATGATGCTGGTCGGGCGGGTCGTGCCGATACCGGTATCGGTGCCGCTGTGGGCGCCGGTGGTGGCCATCGGCGTCTCAACCCTGACCGGCATTTTCTTCGGTCTCTACCCGGCGAACCGCGCCGCCCGGCTTGATCCGATTGTCGCGCTGCGCGCCGACTAGGGGCTGGGAACTAGGGGCTAGAGGCCGGATGTCTTTCTAGTCCCTGGCCCCTCAAAAGAATATGCATATACAAGAGATTGGCGAAAACATTCTGATGGCGTTCGACACGCTGCGGACGCACAAGGTGCGGTCGGCGCTGACGATGCTCGGCGTCATCGGCGGCACGATGACGGTGATTGCCATCTCGTCGTTCCTGACCGGACTGCGCGAGTTCGTGCTTGAGCAGACGAAGCGCTTCGGCCCTGATATCGTCTTTGTCACCAAGTGGGATAACATCGGCATCCGCTTCAGCCGCCCGTCGCAGGCCGAGCGCATGCGCAAGGATTTGACCATCGAGGACGCCAACGCCGTCGCCGAGCTGCCTTCGGTCATGGCCGTCAGTCCGACGATGATCGTCGGCTCGTTCGGGCCGGGCGGCACTCAGCCAGTCGTCAAGTATCAAGGATCGGAAGCCAATCGCCCAATCATCTTCGGCGTTTCTTCAAATTACGACATCGTGCGCAACGTCTTCATCGATCAGGGCCGCTTCTTCAGCACGGCAGAACAACAGCACCATGGGCAGGTGGCAGTCATCGGCTACGCCATCGCGGAGACGCTCTTCGGGTCGAACGACCCGATTGGCAAAGAGATCGATGTGGACGGCAAGGTCTATCAGGTCATCGGCGTGATGGAGAAAGCGCCGGGCGGGCTCTTCGGCGGCGACCCGGTTGAAGACCGCGAGCTGCTCGTCCCCTTCGACACCATGAAGCGCGACCACCCCGAAATCAAGGACATCACGATCAACGCGCGCGCCCAGCCCGACCAGTTCGGTCGCATGGTGGATCAAGTCACCGAGTTGATGCGCCGGCGGCGCGGCGTCGGCAACAAAGAGCCGAACAACTTCGGCGTCTCGACTCCGGGCAGCATCTTTGAAGTCATCGCGCAGTTTGCCGCCGTTGCCAGCTACATCGTCTTTCCGCTGTCGGCTGCCGGGTTGCTGGTGGGCGGCATCGGCGTAATGAACATTATGCTGGTGAGCGTCACCGAGCGCACCAAAGAGATCGGCGTGCGCCGCGCCATCGGGGCGCGCAAGGCGGATATCATCTGGCAATTTCTGACCGAAGCCATCACGCTGACGGGGATTGGCGGGCTGATTGGCATTTTCATCGGCTGGGTCGTCAGCCTTGGACTGCATCAGTTGGCGCCGACCTTGCCATCGGTGATTCCGTTATGGGCAGTCTTGATGGGGTTCTTTGTCTCTTGTTCGATTGGTTTGATTTTTGGCATCTGGCCGGCGATGAAGGCGGCACGGCTCGATCCGATTGAGGCGCTTCGTTACGAGTAGGGGCGAAGATGCGGCGTTTTGGCGTCGCGCCGCTCAATTCGTGACAATGTGATAGCCGACGCCTTGCGGGATGGGGCGCTGCCGGCCTGAGGCGCACTGTTGATCCTCTTCATCAAGCAACATCAGCATAGAGCATTCCAGGTCGACGACGGATGAGACATAAAGCGTGGGCCGTATGCCTTTAGCGGCGCGTTGAAAAAGCATTTGCTCGTAAACATCAACGATGTCAACTTCTGAATCATCAACTTTCATCCGCTTCCCACTCCTTCGTCAGTTGCTTTACACAAGCTTCACTGCATTCAAGAGCAATCACTGTGCCGAGAACAGGGTATACGTTCCGCCAGCGCCGAGCGTTACAAATCATCCGAGAAGGCGAAGACTCGCCGGATAAAGAGCGAACGAAGCAGGTAACTTTGAAGGCGTAGGTGGGAAAAATTGCACGATTAGGGAACAGCGGACGCGGCCCTAGGCTGGCCGATGTTCATACAACCCGACGAACATCAGCCAGCCTCACGCGTCATCTACATCAAGCGTGACGGGCCGGTTCAATCACAGCCTGGCTTCCACAAGAATCAACCGAAGAGACCTCGCCAACCGACCTTGACCAGCACAAACACGAGCCACAGGCCGAATACCATGCCGCCGGTCTTTTTCGCCGTGATCTTCCGGGAACCGGCGACGGCAGCCAGGCCAATGGACAACAGAATCAGGTACCAGATCGAGAAGATGTCGAGCGAGCCGGCGAAAGCCATGAGCGCCGGAGAACTGCCCGCCGGCAGAAAGGCCGCGGCATTCGAGGGCACAATGTTCAACCCCTGTGTCGGATCAACATTGTTGAGCGTTTCCTGATCCTGCACCATCACGACGACAATGGTCACAATGGTCTGCACCAACGCTGTCGCCAGGTAAGACCAGGAAACGACCGAAAGGATTTTCTTAAACGTCGTCTTTGCCTGAATCAACATCATGCCGAGAGCAAAGACGCCGGCGATAAACAGGTAAGCAATTGGCGTCCCGACCGCGCCAATGAGCGGGAAGATCGGCACCAGCTTTTTCGAAAACTCGACGCGCTGTTCGATCTGCTCTGGGGGGATAGATTGGCCCGTGCGGTCAAGCTGCCGTTGAATCTGCGAGCGGAAGATGCGGTCCCAGTCCGGTTTCACCTTCCAGTTAAAGAACAGGCCGGCGGCCACCGCCAGAATCATGCCTAAGATGATCGGCACGATAATCGTCGGCTTGCGGTTGATGTCCTGAAACGTCTCGCCGGGCGAAAAGAGGGCTCCGATCAAACGCTGCATGGCGTTCATGCGTGCCGGCTCTTCGGGTGGCGTTTGCGGCGCGGTCTGCGGCACGGCGTAAGCGGGCGCGCCCGTATCAATCTGGTTTTCGGTTTCGCTCATAAGCCATCTCCTGAGGGTAATGTAATAGACTTCAAGATTCGCGATGCTGAGAGACTACATCGGTTTAGTGATAAGTGACAAGTGATAAGAAAGAAGTGATGAGTGATGAGTGATGAGTGAAGCGAGCGAGGCGTTCAGCGCGTCCTCTTCTTACTCCTCACTCATCACTTTCCGCTCATCACTACTTGTCACCTGTCACTCGTCGCCGGTCCTGCCTGAGACCAGGCGGCAGGCGACGAAATGATCTTTTTCGACTTCGACAAGCTGCGGGTCGTCTTCGGCACATTGCGGCTCGGCAATCGAGCAGCGAGTGCGAAAACGGCACCCGGAAGGCGGCTTGATCGCCGTCGGAATCTCGCCCGCGAGCGGCAACCGTTCACGCCGCGCATCGGGGTCAGGGATGGGAATGGCCGAGAGCAACGCACGCGTGTACGGGTGAAGCGGGTTGCGAAAGATGGCTTCGCTCGGCGCCACCTCGACCAGTTTGCCCAGGTACATGATGCCGACGCGCGTCGAGATGTGCTCGACCACCGACAGCCCGTGCGAAATGAACAGGTAGGTCAAGCCCAACTGCTCCTGCAAGTCTTGAAGCAGGTTGACGATCTGTGCCTGGACGGAAACATCGAGGGCGCTGACCGGCTCGTCGCAAACGATGAATTTCGGGTTGAGCGCCAGAGCGCGGGCAATGCCGATGCGCTGCCGCTGGCCGCCGGAAAACTCATGCGGATAGCGCGCCGCATGCTCCGGCTTCAGGCCGACGCGCTCAAGCAGCTCGCTGACGCGCGCGCGGCGCTCGCCGCCGCTGCCGGCGCGATGAATCACCAGCGGCTCGGCGATGATCTGGCCGACCTGCATGCGCGGGTTGAGCGAGGCGTAAGGGTCTTGAAAGATGATCTGCATCTCGCGCCGCAAGTGGCGCAAGTCGCCTGCGTCTAAGGCGCGCAGGTCGCGCCCTTCAAAGTTGACTACGCCCGCCGTCGGCTCGATCAAGCGCAGGATGCAACGGCCCGTCGTTGATTTGCCGCAGCCGGATTCGCCGACCAGGCCGAAGGTTTCGCCGCGCCTGATGGTGAAGCTGACATCGTCAACCGCTTTCACCGTGTCGCCGCCTGCGCCAAGCAAGCCGCCGCCCGCCGGGAAGTATTTCTTCAGCCCTCGGACTTCGATTAAGTTGCCGTTGTTATCCTGCATCTTCTTGATGATCAATCCGCCGCGAGAAGACCTTCGCCGGCGCGCTCGGGATGCGTCATCGCCGCGTCGTCGCCGACCGATTCAAAGCGGATACAGCGCGCCCCGTGCGCCTCGCCCGCCGCGAGCAAAGCCGGCTCGGCTTCCGTGCATTCGCGGATGACATAGGCGCAACGCGGCGCGAACTTGCACCCGGCGGGCAGTTCGAGCAGGCTCGGCACCGAGCCCTCAATCGTTTGCAATCGCCGTTGCTTGATTCCCTCGTCGGTCAATCGCGGCACCGAGCGCAACAAGCCTTCAGTATAAGGGTGGCGCGGCGCGCCGAATAGCTCGCGCACCGGTGCTTCTTCGACAATGCGGCCCGCGTACATCACCGCGACGCGGTCGGCGGTTTCGGCGACGACGCCGAGATCATGTGTGATCAGCAGCATCGACAGCTTGAATTCGTCTTTCAAGGCGCGCAACAGTTCGAGAATCTCTGCCTGAATGGTCACGTCGAGTGCCGTCGTCGGCTCGTCGGCGATCAGCAAGCGCGGATTGCAGGCCAGCGCCATCGCGATCATCACGCGCTGCCGCATGCCGCCGGAAAGTTGGAAGGGGTAATCGGCGGCGCGGCGCTCGGCATCGGGGATGCGGACGCGGCCCATCATCTCGACGGCGCGAGCCCATGCCTGCTTGCGCGGCAAGCCCTCGTGAAGCTGCACGGCTTCGGCGATCTGGTCGCCGACCGTGTAGACAGGGTTGAGCGAGGTCATCGGGTCTTGAAAGATCATGGCGATCTCGCGCCCGCGCAATCGCCGCATGGCATCCATATCCAGCGACAAGAGGTTCTGATTATCAAACAGAATCTCGCCGCTGACGACGCGGCCCGGCGGCTGGATGAGCCGCATGATAGAAAGGCTGGTGACGGATTTGCCGCTCCCCGATTCGCCGACCAGCGCCAGGGTCGAGCCTCGCGGGATGGCAAAGCTGACATCATCGACGGCGCGGACGACGCCGGCGCGCGTCGGGAAGTGCGTGCTGAGATTCTTGATTTCGAGGATGTTGTCTTGCAATGTTAGAGAGTCCCGTTTCCCTTCCCGTTACCCTTCCTCGTCGTCCGTCTCTTCAGGCGGAAAGACGACACGTTCGTACACCTCCGACAGGCGCAGCTCACAATTTATCGAGTTGATGAACAGTTTTTGCTCTAACCCGGTATAGAGATAGGAAATCCAACCACCATCTGCCTGACGGATCAAATGCTCGATGACAGGCCGGGTCTGCGAGACCAACAAGTAATCGCTTAAGGTAGGACTCCATATTCGATACCGTTCAAACTTCTCACCACGATCAAAGCTTTCGGTCGATTCTGAAAGCACTTCAATGATGACGGTCGGGTTCAACACCACATCCGTATGCTTATCGTGGAATTGCGGCTCGCCGCATATAACAACAAAATCGGGGTAAGAGAACAAACCCTTCCTACTTCCGGGACGCGGAATCGGGCCGCTGCGGACTTTGGTGTCTTTTATTCTCATCCGGCAAGGCGTCCCCCTAAGTTGCGGGTGCAATAGTCCTGCTATATTTGCGGAGATGTCTCCGTGCGCAATGCTTTCACCCGACATCAAGATGACGTAGCCATCAAGGTATTCATGGCGCTCTTCTGCTTGCCGTTCCATCTCCAGGTACTCTTCAATCGTGTAAAGCAGTTCTGATTTTCTGATCGCCATGATGTTTCCTCACTCATAGCTCGCGCCGGTGTATTCGCCGAAGACGGCACGCAATCGGTCGGAGATTTCGCCGAGCGTCGCGTAGGCTTCGACGGCGCGGATGATGTGCGGCATCAGGTTCTCGTCGCTGCGCGCCGCCCGCTCGATTAAATCGAGCGCTTCGCCAGTCGCCGCTTCAGCGCGCCGGGCGCGCACGGCTCGCAAGCGCTCGACCTGCTCGCGCTCCAGCGCTTCATTGATCCGCAGGATGGGGACATCAGACTTTTCATCCATCGTGAAGCGGTTGACGCCGACGACAACCTGCTCGCCGGATTCGATGGCGCGCTGGTAATCATAAGCGGCGCGCTCGATCTCGCGCTGCACAAAACCGCTCTCTATCGCCGTCAACATGCCGCCGAGGTCATCAATCTTGCGAATGTAATCCGACGCCAGCCGCTCGATCTCGTTCGTCAGGTATTCAATGGCATACGAGCCGGCGAGCGCGTCCGCCGTGTCGGCGACGCCCGATTCATAGCCGATCACCTGCTGCGTGCGCAGCGCAATGCGCGCCGCATGCTCGGTCGGCAATCCCAGCGCTTCGTCCATCGAGTTGGTGTGCAGCGATTGCGCGCCGCCTAGCACTGCGGCCAGCGCTTGAATAGTCGTGCGCACGATGTTGACTTCGGGCTGCTGCGCCGTCAGCGACGAGCCCGCGGTCTGCGCGTGAAAGCGCAACATCAGCGAGCGCTCGTCGCGCGCCTGGAAACGCTCGCGCATGATGCGGGCCCACATGCGGCGGGCGGCGCGGAACTTGGCGACCTCTTCGAGAAACTCATTATGCGAGTTGAAAAAGAAAGCGATGCGCGGCGCGAATTCGTCAACCGCCAACCCCGCATCAATCGCCGCCTGCACATAAGCAATCGCGTCGGCCAGGGTGAAGGCGACTTCCTGCGCGGCGGTCGAGCCGGCTTCGCGAATGTGATAGCCGCTAATCGAAATCGTGTTCCAGCGCGGCACCTCGCGGGCGCAGTAGGCAAAGATGTCCGTGACAATGCGCAGGCTAGGGCGCGGCGGATAGATATAAGTGCCGCGCGCGATGTATTCCTTGAGGATGTCGTTTTGAATCGTCCCTGAAATCTTCTCCGGCGCAACGCCTTGCTTCTTGGCGACGGCGACGTACATGCCGAGCAGTATCGCCGCCGTCGCGTTGATCGTCATCGAAGTCGACACTTGATCGAGCGGGATTTGATCGAGCAAGCGCTCCATGTCGTCGAGCGTATCAATCGCCACGCCGACCTTGCCGACTTCGCCGCGCGCCATCTGGTGATCGGAATCGAAGCCCATCTGGGTCGGCAGGTCGAACGCCACAGACAGCCCTGTCTGACCCTGCGCCAGCAAGTAACGAAAGCGCCCATTCGATTCCGCTGCGGTCGCGTAGCCGGCATACTGGCGCATCGTCCAGAGCTTGCCGCGATACATAGTCGCATAAGGCCCGCGCGTGAACGGGTAGCGGCCCGGATCGTTCAGGTCGCGTTCATAATCAGCCTCGCCGTCCGCCGGGCGAAAGACCGGCTTCATCGCGATGCCGGAACTGGTCGCTTTGTCTTCATCGCGCGCTTTGGTGGTCATAACCGGCCTCCGACAGCCTTTCACGCTTGAGCTTAACAAACTGCTGCGCGGCTTGCCACACAGCCGTCGCGTAAACGATGAAGGCGGCCAGCAGGATCAGCGAGCGCGCATCGGCCCACGACGCAAAGCCTTCACCAAAGAGATTCTTGCTCGTCAGGTTCGACAGCGCAAAGACGGCGACCAGCACGCCGAACAGCAAACGTTTGTGGGCAAGGGTTGAGGCTTGAAGCGCGCGTTGAATGACGAAGGCGACAGGCAGAATCAGGATGACGAAGTGAGCCTTCCAACTGAGCGGCGACAGCATCACCATGCAACAGAAGAACGGCGCGGCGGCGGCCATCTCACTGCGCGCCACTGCCGCCGCCGCCAGCGCGACCAGCAGCAGAATCGCTGCCAGCGCCAGCGTCAGGGGGCTCGATGGCTGGCGCACCGAGCCATCCGCAGGCGCGTCGCTCACCTGCGGATGCTCGGCGGATTGCATGCCTTCGGTCAAACGGGCGACGAAACCGCGCAGCGATTGGTTGCCGCCATAGGCCAGGTCGAAGCCTTGCTGATTGCGCACCGTGCGGTTGAAAAATACGCCGAAGGTTTCGGTAGCGCGCGCTCCGAAAGGCAGGAAGCTGGCCGCGATCAACATGGCGGCGCAGAGGGCCGTGGTCGCCGCAAAAAGCCATCGCCGCTTCGCCAGGTGATAGCCCAGCAGCAGCGCCGGCGTCAGCTTGATTGCCATAGCCAGGGCCAGCGCCGCGACCGACCAGCGCCGCCGATTAGTCGCATAACAGTAAACGTGCGCGACCGCCAGCGCCGTAATGATGAGGTTGACCTGTCCGAGCTTAAAGTTATCGAGGATGAACCGCAAAAGGATCACGGCAGAAAGCAATGCGATCAGCCCTTGCCGCCGCGATGAGCCAGTCACCCACTCGACAACTGTACGAGCCGCGCTCGTCGCCCAATGAGTCGGCAAGGCGCTCGCCGCCCCTGCGCCTTCGCTCGTTTGCAAGCCAGCAAGGCCCGCGGACAGCCGCGCCGCAATGACCGCGGCCGTCAGGCTGATGAGAAACCAGACGTAGGCCGCCGCCGGCAGCGGCAGCCAGGCCAGCGGCATCATCAACTCGGCCAGCACCGGCGGATAGAGATAGGGCGTCCAGGCATGCAGCGATTCCTGGTACGGGTCGCGCCCGGCGAGCAGCTCGCTCGCCGCGAAGTAAAATACATTGAAGTCGTTTTCGTACTTGTGAGGATTCGTGCCGCTCTGCCGCGCGAAGTAAACGCCGCTTGCCAGCACGACGACGCAGGCGAGCGCAATGAGAAGGCGGCGGGTCATCTTCGTCAGGCTTACCACTTCGGCAGGAACCAGCGTGCGTAGTAATAAAGCAGCGGCGCGCAGAAGAGCAGGCTGTCAACGCGGTCGAGCATGCCGCCGTGACCGGGCAGCAGGTTGCTCGAATCTTTGACCTGCGCGCCGCGCTTCAGCATTGACTCAGCGAGATCGCCGACCTGCCCGACCACGCCGATGGCCGCGCCCAACAGCATCGCATGCAAGAGCGGTATCTCAGGAAAGAAGGTGTAGCGGCAAAGCGGCCCGACGAGGATTGCCGTGATGAGGCCGCCGACCGCGCCTTCAATCGTTTTGCCGGGACTGATGCGCGGCGCCAGCTTGTGGCGTCCGAGCGAGCGGCCCGTGTAAAACGCGCCGGTATCGGTGAGCATCACCATCGCAAAGAACATCGTCAGCAGTTTCGCCGCCAGGTGCGGCACCGGCGGCAGCGTCAAGCCATCGGTGATCATGCGCACGCCGACCAGATAGCCGGCCAACATCACGACGTAGATCACGCCCATCAAGGTCACCGCCACCGCGCCGAGCGTCTTGCTCAAGTCTTTCGCCGTCGCCAGCTCTATCGTCAACGAAACGATGACCAGCGCCGCCAGCACCGCGGCGATTCCGGCCAGCGCATCGGCAACAAAGCACGCCAGCACCAGCACGCCGGCAACATAACCCGGAATCACCTGCGCCCGATTGCCGATCTTTGCACAGATGTTATAAAACTCGCCGAGCGCCAGCAGCGCCGCGACACCCGCAAGGAGGACGAAGAAGTAAGGGACCTGGCTCCAGACGGTGTAAAGCAGAATAGGGAGCCCGACCAGCGCCGTGAGGATTCGTTTCATAGAAAGTGATGAGTGATGAGTGATGAGTGATGAGTGGCAGAACGTCGCCCGCTACTCATCACTCATCACTCATCACTTATTTCATATTCGCGGCCAGCAGCGCGGCCTTGTCTGCGGCATTGACGCCGCCGTAACGTCGGTCGCGTTTCTGGTACTCGATGATCGCTTCAAAGAAGCTGGCGCGGCAGAAATCGGGCCAGAGCGTTTCGGTAACATAAATCTCGGAATAGGCGATCTGCCAGAGCAGGAAATTCGAGATGCGCAATTCGCCGCTGGTTCGGATCAACAGGTCGGGGTCGGGCAAGCTCGCCGTATACAGGTGCCGCTCGATGTCGCGCTCGCTGATCTCTTCGGGATTGCGGCCACTTTGTTGGTATTCGAGGACGAGGGCTCGGCAAGCCTCGGTCAACTCCGAGCGCCCGCTGTAGTTGAGCGCGACGGTCAAGACCGTGCCGGTGTTGGCTTCGGTCTCACGCCGCGCGTATGCCAGTTCGCGGCGCACCGCCGGTTCCAGCTCGGCTTCGCGCCCAATGGTCTGAAAGCGAATGTTATTCCGCTTGAGGCTGCGAATCTCTTTGCGCAAAAACTCGCGCAGCAATCCCATGAGCGCCGTAATCTCCAGGCGCGGGCGCTTCCAGTTTTCCGTCGAGAAGGCGTAGAGCGTCAGGTAGCCGATGCCGAGCCGGGCCGTGGTTTCGACCGTGGCGCGCACGGCTTCGGCGCCGACGCGATGGCCGGCGACGCGCGGCTGATTGCGGCGACCGGCCCAGCGGCCATTGCCGTCCATGATGATGGCGATATGTCGGGGGAGATGGTCGAGGTGAATCTGCCGGAGCAGAAATTCGTCGCGTGAGCCGCTGGCGATCAGGCCGTCAAAGTTCTTCAGTACGTTGTTGCTCATCAGTCTAATCAGTGACAAGTGACGAGTGACAAGTGACAAGATGAGCATGCCGGCTGGGCCTTGCTAGGATAGCGACTTACTTCGTCTTGTCACTTGTCACTTGTCACTTGTCACTCTAATAGTCCACTCGCACCAGAGTCAAGCCATGCGCCGGAGCCTTCGGGCCGGCCTCACTGCGCTGGCGGCTGGCGAGCGCCGCGCCGACGCTCGCGGCGCGGCGACGACCGCGCCCGACGTCGATCAAGGTGCCGGCAATCGTTCGCACCATGTAACGCAGAAAGCCTTCAGCAGCCGCGGTGATGCGAATCCGCTGGCCGTCTTCTTCGATGTCGAGCCGTGTCAGCCGGCGCACGCGATCTTCGGTTTCATTTGCCGCGACGGTGAAGGCGCTGAAGTCATGCTGGCCGATGAGCAATTCAGCCGCGCGCCGCATCTCGGCAACATCGAGGGTGCTGCGATAGTGATAAACGTAGCGAAAGTCCGCGGGGCGGACGACCGGCGCGGTGCAGATCACATAGCGGTAGGTTTTTTCTTTGGCCGAGAAGCGCGCGTTGAATGACGAGTCGGCAAGCTCGACGCGCATGATGCGCAGGTCGCGATTGAGATTGCCGTTGACCGCATCGCGTAATTCGTCGAGAGCAAACTCGTGTTGCAGAAAGACGCTGGCCACCTGCGCCTCGGCGTGGACGCCCGCATCCGTCCGGCCCGCGCCGTGCAGCGTCACCGCTCGATGGTCGAGCAATGTCAGCACCCGCGTCAACTCGCCTTGAACCGTCCGCGCGTTGGCCTGCATCTGCCAACCGTGATAGTTCGTGCCATCATAAGCAATCGTCAGCTTGTAGTTCTTCATTCAGTGGTCAGTGGCCGGGAAATAGGAGGCAGGCAGCAGGCAGCAGGAGGCAGTTAGCCATGCAGAGTAAGCTCCGTTAGGAGCGCAATGTTTATAGTCACCAATGCCTTGATGATTCTAGCTCCGTTAGGAGCGCAATGTTGACATCGCGCCCCTACGGGGCTTGGATTCTTTTCCACGCTGGTTGCTATAAACATCACGTCCCTACGGGACTGCCTCCTGCTGCCTGCTGCCTGCCTCCTCACTACCGGCTACTACTTCCGACTTCCAGGCTTGATGGCCGGCGTGCCTTGCTGGCACAGCGGGCAGGTCGCCGGATCGTATGCCGGCACGTCGAGCGTCAGCAAGGCGACGCGGCGCACGCCAATGTCTACTGCGCCGCCTGAGCGGTCAACGACCGAGCCTGCGCCGACCACCACGCCGCCGGCGCGCGTCACGGCATCCATCGTTTCGCGAGTCGAGCCGCCGGTGGTCACAACATCTTCGACAACCAGCACGCGCTCGCCTTCTTCGAGACGAAAGCCGCGGCGGAGCGTCATCGCGCCATTCTCGCGCTCGCTGAACAGAGCGCGCACGCCCAGCGCCCGCGCCGCTTCGTGAGCCACGATGATGCCGCCGATAGCCGGCGCGACGACGGCGCTGATCGCTTCGTTGCTAAAGTGCGCGGCGAGCTGGCGGCCTACCCATGCAGCGCGCTCAGGGTGTTGCAAGACCAGCGCGCATTGCAGGTAACGCGGGCTGTGCATGCCGGAGGTCAACTGAAAATGACCTTCCAGCAGCGCGCCGGTCTCCTGAAACATCGCCAGGGTTTGTTGCTCGGTTTCTTTTTCCATTCTGACTTCTGACTCCTGACTTCTGACTTCTGACTCTTATTTGCCCTTCTTGTTTTTCGGCGGCGCGGGCGGAATCAGATCGGGCTTAATCAGTTCAGGCAGCGGCGAGCCTTCGGGGTTCTCGAATCGCAACCCGAGAATGGCCGCGGCCGTGGGGCCGATGTCGATCATGCGAGCCAGCGCGACCCGCGCGCCCAGCCGCGCGCCTGCGCCATAGACGATCAGCGATGAGCGCATCTCGGCGCGCGACGGCAACTGGCCGTGCGTGCCGTGATAATTCTTCGCCTCGTGAACCTCCGGGCCGGTCAGCTCTTCGCCGAACGAGAAGCCGGGCGCGGCCTCAAGCATCAGGTAAGCCGCGGGGATCGCGCCGAGCTTTTTCAGCTCTGCCTGATTCAGCACACGGCTGATCGGACTGCCATCACGTTGCGCCATCTCTGTGAACAGGGTCGTCACTTTTTTCGCAATCGCCTTGTCGTTGGCGTCCTTCAGCATGATGGCGCACGAGCCGCCTGCCGGCCACGCCGCCACTTGCCAGTCGGTCGGCTTGCCGCTGGCATCTAAGGTAATGAGCCGGGCTTTGGCGAGCGTGACGTTGGGCTCGAATTTCTTAGTGACCGGCGCGAAGCCGTGATCGGAGACGAGAAAGAAGGTCGTGCGGTCAAAGGTGCCGGCTTTGCGCGTCGCCGCGATGATGCGCCCGACATAACCGTCTAATCGCTCGGCGGTCTTCAGTGCTTCGGGCGAGCGCGGCCCGTAGGTGTGATGCGCGCCGTCAAGCTCGATCAGATGAACCAGCAGCAGGTTCGGCTTGTAGGTTTGAATGATATGCTCGGCGTAAGTTGTGCGCCGTCCATCGGTGGACTTATCGTCGCTCGGCTGTGCGGCGGTCGCTTTCTCGATCAGCCCCGGCGTTGAATACTGCAAGGTGCGCTTGCCGGTCTGTACCTTCTCTGTAGGGTCGGCGATCTCCGGCACGTTGTAATCGATCTCGGCGCCCGCCGTCACCGGCCAGCCGACGTTGGCCGTCGTCAGCCCGGCGCGCTTCGCCATAGACCAGAGAGTTTCGATCTTCAGGTCTTTCGAGAACCAGTACCACTCCTTCGTCTGCTCGGCGGGCGGCGCTTCAAAGATGCGGTTCTGGACGATGCCGTGCAGCGCCGGGCGCACGCCGGTGATCAGCGTCGTGTGCGCCGGGTAGGTCACCGACGGGTAGACGCCTTCGACGCCTTCGGCGTAAGCGCCGTTGAGCTTCATCTCTGTGAGCGTCGGCACCTTCAGCCCGAGCGGCGCGGGCGCGGTGTAGTATTCAGGAATCAAGCCGTCAATCGAGATCATCACCACATAGGCGTCCCGGCGCGCCTGCGCCGTTTGCGGGGCCGCATCGGGTCTGGCTGATTGAGCGGCCTGCGCCCGCAGCGGGAGGGCAAAAACCAAGATCAGCAGCAGCGCCGTGATGAGTCTGTGTGAGCGGGAGTGTTTTGTCATACGTTCAATCCCCATGCGGCGAATTCAAACGCCTATTCGCGCCGTTAGATTTCAACCTGAAGGCCATCTCTGCCGATGATGATGTCGCCAGAGTAGTCGCGGCGTATCTCGCGACTGACTTCTGCTTCGTCAACCTCGAAATAAAAGTGCGTGACGATCAAGCGTTCGGCTTCGGCCAAAGCCGCCATGCGCGCGACGTCGCGGATCGAAACGTGAGCGATGCCTTCGCGGCGCTCGCGGAACGAGCATTCCGAAATCATCGCCGTGGTTCTGGCGAAGAAGCGCGCCACCTCTTCGCTGTAATCGGTGTCGCCCGTGTAACAGATCACTTTTGCGCCGCTGGTCACGCGCGCGGCAAGGCTTTCGTCGGTGTGCGGCGTCTTGGTCACCGCGAGCCGGCTGTCAGCGGATAATTCGAGCTGCTCGCCGGGCGCGAGCAATTCTAGATTGACCGGGAACTTCGGCTCAAACAGCTTTTCACCGAATGCCTGGCTGAGCCCGGCCATCACGCGGTCTAATCCGCGCGGGCCGATGACGGTGAGCGGCTCGCGGCGCTCGCTTCGCATGCCGTACTTGAAGGCGAAGAAAAGCGACGCCAGCTCGCCGCAGTGGTCTACATGAAAGTGGCTGATGAAGAGGTGCGTCAGGCGCTCCCAGTCGCAGCCGTAACGCGCCAGCGCATGCACCGAGCCGGCGCCACACTCCATCATCAAGCGCACGTCCCCGCTTTCGATGAAGTAGCCCGCCGAGTTGCGCGCCCCGTCGGGCACCACCGTCCCCGAACCGAGTATCGTCAGCTTCATGTCAGCCTCTTAGGTGGTCGCGTGATACGGTGATTCTAGCACGCCGCCGCCGCGCCTTGCATCGCCGTCTGGTCAGGGTCTATTCATTCAGGGAAATTGAACCGCCAAGACGCCAAGGACGCCAAGGAAACGCCAAGTCTTCTTGGTGTTCTTGGCGTCTTGGCGGTTCATTCCCCGACCGTTTCTTGAGATTGAATAGACTCTGCCGTCAGGCCGCCTTCGTTGACAGACACGCTGCCGGTCTTCTAGCATCAAAGCTTGCTGCTGGCGCGTGACGCCATAGCTTTTACAACTCTTTTGCAACTCCGCGAAACCGCTCGCGACACAAAGCGTAGAAGAAAACGTGACCGCACCCAAAACCCACCAGGCAGGGGCAAGCAAGAAGGCGAAAGCCAAACCGCCCGCCGTCGAGCGCGCCGGTATCGTTATGGCGGTGCTGCTGCTCATCTTCTTTCTCGGCACCAGTGATAACCAGATGATCTCGCCGCTGCTGCCGCGCATCGCCGAAGACTTCGGCTATGGCACGAGCGTCGGCGAAGTCGGACGCCTGCTCTACCCGGCCTACGCGCTAGCCGCCGCCGCCGCGGCACTGCTCATCGGGCCGATGTCGGACAAGTTTGGCCGCCGCCGCTTCCTGCTTTATGCGGCCATCCTTTTCGCCGCCTCGCTGTTGGTGACGGCACTGACTCGCAATCTCTACCTGCTGGCCGCCGTGCGCCTGGTGACGGGGCTGGCGGCGGGGACGTTTTCGACCTGCTCAATCGCTTACGCGGCCGATTACTTTCCCTACGAGCGGCGCGGCGTGGCGATGAGCGTTGTCCAGGCGGGCTACTTTTTCGCCCTCGTGCTCGGCGTGCCGGTGGCCAATCAGCTTGCCAACTGGAAAAGCTGGCGACTGAGCTTTGCGCTGTTCGGCGTTGTCTCCCTCATCGCCTTCGCGCTGGTCGCCGCCTTGCTCCCCGAGGACAAGCACACGATGGCCGAGATGAATCTCGCATCGCGCATGGCACGGCGCTTCGACAACATCCGCGTCTCGTTTGAGGGCGGCTCGCGCGTCGCTTCCATCGCCGCGGCGTTTTTCGTGTCGGGTGGATTCGTCGGCTTCTTCTCTTATCTCGGCTCATGGTTGAAGCAAGGGTTGAATCTGTCGCCTACGGCGGTCAACAGCTTCTTCGCGCTGGTCGGCCTCGCTTTGCTTGCGGGGGCGTTTGTCGCCGGGCCTGTGGCCGACAAATTCGGCAAGCGCGGTCTGTCTATTCTTGCGACGCTCATTCTTGCGCCGACGCTGATGCTGATTCCGCGCCTGGGATGGGGCGTGGGGCTGTTTGCGGTCTTCCTGATTTCGGCGCTCGCCTTCGCATTCCGGCAAGGCCCGCTGCAAGCGCTGGCCACAGAGCTAGTGCCGCGTCGGGCTCGCGGGGCGCTCGTCGCCGTGCGCAACACGGCGTCGCAGGTCGGCATTGCGATGTCGACGCTTGCCAGCGGCGCGCTTTATGATAAGCTCGGGTTTACCGCCGTCGGATTGTTCAGCGGCGTGCTGACCCTGGCCGCCGCCGCTTGCATCTTGATGATGCACGAGCCCGAGGCCGAGCCGGCGGCGCAGGAGCCCAAGGCATGAGCGTTTCGCACGCTTCGTCGGAACCCGAAAGCCCAACCCGCCAATCCAAACCGCGCCGCCGCTGGCTCGTCTGGCTGCGCCGCGTCGTCATCCTGCTGATCGTCATTTTCCTGGCGCTCGTCTACGTCGTCTTTCCGCTGTGGGCGTCGGGACTGGTGACGCGGGCGACGACCCGCCCCATGGACCGCCGGCTGACTTCGACGCCGCGAGACTTTCAGGCGGAATACCGCGACGTCGAATTCACGACGGCGGACGGCGTGCGCTTAAGCGGCTGGCTGCTGCCAAGCCGCGAACGCCATGCGACGATTATCTTTTCGCATGGCCTGTTTCGCTCGCGGCGCGAGCTCTTGGAGCGCGCCGTTGACCTGTGGCGGCTCGGCTATGGCGCGCTGTTGTACGACGCGCGCAATCACGGCGACAGCGGCGCGGCGCGCGTCACGCTCGGGTATGACGAGCGCCTCGACGCCGAAGCCGCCGTGCGCTATTTGCGGGATGAGGTTCACACGACGGATAAGATTGTGCTGTTCGGCATTTCGATGGGCGCGATGACGGCGCTGCTGGCCGCCGCCGAAACGCCCGAAGTCGCCGCCGTCATCTCCGACAGCTCGTACCTGAATTTCAAAGACACCTCGGATCATCACATCCGCCTGTTTCTGCACCTGCCGGCCTTCCCGCTGGCCAACGAGATTCGCGCCTTGATGGAGCGGCGCGGCCAGTTCGACGGCGACAAGCTGGATGCGACAGATGCGGTGCGACGAATCGGCGAGCGGCCCGCGATGTTCATCGCCGCGGCTAACGACCCGCGCATGCCGCCGGACATTGCCGAGAAGCTTTATGACGTATCGGCGAGCGACAAACGCAAGCTCGCAATCATTGACGGCCCCGGCTCAGAGATTCACGGCCACGCCTATCAAGCCAACCCGCAACGTTACGTCAGCGAAATCGCGGCGTTCCTCAAGGACGCGCTGGAGTAGCGCAAGCAAGCAGCTTGCGCTGCGACCTACAACCTGCCGCGCTTTGCCTTTCCCATAAGGCAGGACTATGATGGCGGCTATGGAAGACGACTCGCTGTTTAACAAGAAGGTGATTGACGTCGGCCCGCCCCGCAAGCGGCGCGTCTGGTTGATCGTGCTGGCCGCCATCGTCGTCGCGCTGCTGCTGGCCGGCTCGAAACTGCTCAGCATCTATACCGACGCGCTGTGGTTTAACTCCATCGGCTTTTCGAGCGTCTACTGGTACAAGTTCCGCCTCGGCGCTTTGCTGTTCGTCGTCTTCTTCGCCGTCACCTTCGTCGTCATCAAGCTTGCCTTCTGGCTCTTGAGCCGCCTCTTTCCTGAGCTGACCGAGCGGCCACATCTACGCATCGCCTCGGCCGAAGACATTCGCGAAGTCAACTTCCTGCCCTTCATCTACCGGCCCGGCATCTGGCTGCTGTCGGTCGGCGGCGGGCTGATGGCCGGCGTTCAGATGAGCCAGGAGTGGCCCGAGTTCGCGCTCTTTTTGAATTCGCAAGCGGCGGGCGCTACGGATCCCATCTTCAACCGCGACGCCAGCTTTTATCTCTTCCGCCTGCCGGTCTATGACCTGCTCGCCGGCTGGTGGCAAACGCTCGCCGTCTTACTCTTCCTGGTGACGGCGGCGGCGGCGGCTTACGTCTGGTATCTGGAGCGCGTGCGTAACGAGGCGCGAACGCAGACACGCCGCCGGGCGACGATTGCCGTCAGCGCCGCCGGAGCGTTTGCGGCGCTGGCCCTTGCCGCCAGCACCTACCTTGATCGCTTCGAGATGCTCGCCAACCAGCACGACCTGTTCACAGGCATCAACTACACGGACGCCAACGTGCGCTTGAAAGCCCTGAACGTCCTGGTGATCCTGCTGATACTTTCGGCCATCGGTCTCATCATCAACGCCATCGCCTTGCGCCAGTTGCGACTGATCTGGTGGCTCGCGGCGCTCGTCGTTGTCGTCGCCGTTGTCGGCCTCGGCATCATCCCGCAGTCGGTGCAATCCTTTTCGGTGAAGCCGAACGAGCTGGCGAAAGAATCGCCTTACATCGAGCACAACATCAGCAAGACCCGCGAAGCCTTCGCGCTCGACCGCATACAGGATCGCCCCTTCGCCCCGGCGGCGACGCTCACCGCGCAGCAGATTCGCGCCAGCGGTGAAACCCTCGACAACGTCCGCTTGTGGGATCGCCGCGCCCTGCAAGCGACGCTCAGCCAGATTCAAGAGATACGCACCTATTATGATTTTCGCATGCCGGACGTTGACCGCTACGTCGTGAATGGCAAGCTGCGCCAGGTGATGCTGGCGGCGCGCGAAATGAACGTCGAGCAGTTGCCGGAACAGTCGCGCAACTGGATCAATCAGCACCTCGTCTACACGCACGGCTACGGCGTCACCATGAACACGGTCAACGAGTTCACTCCAGAAGGCCAGCCGCATCTCGTGCTAAAGAACATGCCGGTCGAAAGCGACGCGCCGGAAGTCAAAGTCACGCGCCCCGAAATCTACTTCGGCGAAGACACCACGGCGCACGTCTACGTCCGCACGCGCGCCCAGCAGGGGACGCAGCCCGAGTTCAACTACCCGGCGCCCGGCGACATCGATTCTTACACGATGTATGAAGGCGACGGCGGCATTCCGGTCGGCGGCTTCTTTCGCAAGCTGGCGTTGAGCCTCTATCTCGGCGACGGCTCGAACCTGTTGTTTAGCGACTACATCAACGCCGACAGCCGCGTGCTGCTACACCGCGAGGTGCGCAGCCGCGTGGCGCGCGTCGCGCCCTTCCTGATGTTCGATGACGACCCTTACATTGTCATCAACCACGAAGGCCGGCTCTTCTGGATGGTAGACGGGTTCACCGTCTCTGACCGCTACCCCTACAGTACGGCCTATGATGTCGGCGGTCGCCGGGTGAATTATATTCGCAACTCGGTCAAGGCGGTCGTTGACGCCTATGATGGCGCAGTGACGTTTTACGTCTTCGAGACCGATGACCCGATCATTCAAGTTTACCGGCGCATCTTCCCGGCACTGTTCCGCTCCGCCGATGAGATGCCCGAAGACTTGCGGGCGCACGTCCGCTACCCGAGCTTGCTGGTCAACGCGCAGGCGCAGGCTTACCTGCTCTATCACATGACCAACCCGCAGACGTTCTACAATCACGAAGACCTGTGGGCGACGGCGGCATCGGAAACGCCGATCAAGCAAGGCCAGGAGCCAGAGCCGATGCAGCCTTATCACGTGCTGATGGATTTGCCAGCCGAAGCCAATGCCTCGCTTGAGTTCTTGAACATCTTGCCGTTCACGCCGTCGGGCGGGCGCAGCAACATGATCGGCTGGCTGGCGGCGCGCAACGACGGCGCGAATTATGGCCGGGTCGTCGTCTACAGCTTCCCGAAGAACGTCACCGTCAATGGCCCTGCGCAGATTCGCGCCCGCATCAACCAGGACCCGCAGCTCTCGCAGTTGATGACGCTGTGGAGCCAGCGCGGCTCAGAGCTGTTGCGCGGCAACCTGCTGGTCATCCCGCTGGCCGATTCGCTGCTCTACGTCGAAGCCTTCTACCTTCAGGCCGAGGGCACGCAGTCGAAGCTGCCGGAGCTAAGGCAAGTCGCTATCGCGACGCAAGACCGGCTGGCTTATGGGCGAACCTTTGAAGAAGCCCTGCGCGCCCTGTTCCCCGAACTCGGCCCGTCAGCAAAACCATCCGCCCCGCCAACGTCCACGGCACAGGCATCCGCGCAACAACAACAGGCAGGCAAGCCGCAAGCGCCGACCGCACCCGCGCCGACCGCACCCGCGCCGAGCGCCGATGACGGGCGCTTGATTCAGCAAGCCGCACAGCTATTCACGGAGTACAAACGGTTGACCGCCGAAGGCAAGCACCGCGAGGCCGGCGAAAAGCTCGACCAGTTAGAGCAGGCGATCAATGAGTTGAATCGCCGTCGCGGCGGGCAATGATCCGCCCGCCTGCGGCGAGCAGGCAAAGCCAACCGTGGCGATGCCAAATTCAGAGTTAGTCATCTCTCTGTTCAACGGGCAACACATAACTTCATCAAGGGCAGCCGCGCATGCAACCGATGATTCAAACCTCCGATCTCCAGTCGGGTGTCGTCTCCTCCCCGGCCGAGGCGATGTTAAGTCGCGCCATCCGCGAAACGCTCAGGGCAGCAGCCAGAGACCGCGCCCGGCTTTTCGAGCGACTGGTCCGCGAAATCGAGAGCTACATGG
This sequence comes from Blastocatellia bacterium, assembly GCA_035275065.1. NCBI lineage: Bacteria > Pseudomonadati > Acidobacteriota > Blastocatellia > Blastocatellia bacterium. Next base: position 67,537 of record DATENM010000145.1, on the reverse strand, counting down.
CTGCCCATCCAGAAGAACGTCCCTGGACCTGCAAGGTCTACACAGGGACAGAGGGTTCGCGAATATTTCGGGGCGGAGTCGGCCATTCACTGGTGATCGACCCGGATGGCCGTCTTTGGCGGGCGCGGAGCTACGAGGATTTCGAGACGACCTACACCTTCAGCGCAGGCAACTGTGAGGTCGGCACGCTGACGCCGCGCTTCGATCAGATGCGGGAATACGTGTCTGAGTAAGCTTTGGCCGATGGAGATTGCAACGGTTCCGGTCGCGCGGAAAAGGCAGGGAGTCATTCAAGGCCGGAAGCCTAGGAGTCTCTGTTCCTCTGGCGCTGGTCTTTCATCACGCCGGCTGCGCAGCCGCCGGTTTACGCTTTGCCGGCGTGGCGGGCCAGACCAGCGACGACGGCGACCAGTCGGGTGGGATCAACCGGCTTTGAGATGTGGATTTGATAGCCGGCGGAGCGCGCCCGCAGGCTGTCCTCTTCCCTGGCATACGCGGTCAACGCCGCCGCGGGGATATTGCCGCCCTCTTCCGGCGCCAGCGTGCGCACCTTTTTGATCAACGCAAAGCCGTCCTCGCCAGGCATCCCGAGGTCAGAGATCAAGACGTGCGGCTTCCAGTCGCGGAAAGCGCCCAGGGCTTCCGAACTGGTGCCGGCGGCGTGGACTTCGGCGCCAGATTCGCTCAGCACCAGGCGAAGAATCTCGCGCGTGTCGGGGTCATCATCGACCACCAGCACGCGCAGCCCGCCCAGGTCCGCCGCGCCGGCCAGAAGTGCGCTCGCCGCTGCCGTTCGATCCCCGGAGGTTGAAGCAGCCTGTGGCGCGAGCGCCGGCGCGACACGGACATCGGCCAGCGGCAGGCGCACAGTGAAGACCGCGCCGCGCCCACGGCCCAGACTGTCCGCCGTCACCGTGCCGCCATGCAGCTCGGTCAGGTGCCGAACAATCGCCAGCCCCAGGCCGAGCCCGCCATGCTCGCGCGTCGTCGATGAATCGGCCTGGCGGAAGCGGTCAAACACATAAGGCAAAAACCGCGGGTCAATGCCGATGCCGCTGTCGCTGACGCGAATCTCGACCTGCGCGTCAACCCGCTTCAGCTCGACTTCAATCCGCCCATTCTCCGGCGTGAATTTGATGGCGTTTGATATCAGGTTCCAGACGATCTGCTGTAAGCGGTCGGCATCACCCAGGACAATATCGGCATCGCGGTCGAGCGCCGTCACAATCGTAATCGCTTTGGCGGTCGCCGCCGGGCTGTTCGTATCGATAGCCGCGTCAATGATGGGCGCCAGCTCGACGGCTTCCGGCTCGATGCGCAGCTTGCCGGTGATGATGCGCGAGACATCGAGGATGTCTTCAATGATTCTGGCCTGCCCTTGCGCGTTGCGCTCGATGACGGATGCCGCATTGCGCGTCGTCTGGTCATCGAGCGAGCGGCGGCTCAACAGGCTGGCCCAGCCGAGAATGGCGTTGAGCGGCGTGCGCAGCTCGTGCGACACGGTCGCCAGGAATTCATCCTTCAAACGATTCGCCGCCTCGGCCTCGCCACGCGCCGTCTGCTCGCGCCGCAAGAGCTGTTCGCGTTCTTTTTCAGCCAGGCGGCGCTCGCTGACGTCATGAAAGACAATGATGACGCCGATCATCTGGCCGGTCGGGTCTTTGATCGGCGCGCCGCTGTCTTCGATGGGAATCTCGCGGCCATCCCTGGCAATCAGCAGCGTATGATTGGCTAGCCCGACGACTTTGCCTTCCCGCTGGATGGCGGCAAAAGGACTTTCGACCGGCCCGCGCGCCTCTTCGCTGACGATGCGGAGAACTTCATGGAGCGGCTGACCGGTCGCCTCTGCCGCCGTCCAGCCGGTGAGCGCTTCGGCGGTCGGGTTGATAAAAGTGACCGCGCCATTCATGTCGGTCGCGATCACGGCGTCACCGATGCTCGCCAGCGACACGCGCAGGTACTCGCGCTGATCGCGCAAACGCCGCTCGGCGCTGCGGCGCGAGCCGGTGAAGAAGGCGAGCGCCGCAAAAAGCACCATGCGATTGACCATGGTGACGGCGTATCGCCAGGTAAAGGGCTGGGTGGCAAGAGAGAAATAATCAATCGCCACTTCGAAAGCGATGCCCACCAACAGGCCAGAGCCTTTCCCACCGTACCAGGCGCTGGCAATCAGCAAGGCGATAATCAGGATGGTCGGATCAATCGCCAGGGCGAACCAGCGCTTGAGACCAAGAAAGAACAGCAGCAGGGCCGCGAATGCCACCACCGGCAGCACGTAGCGCAACGTGACTGATCGCAGCTTCTTGTTCATCCGTAATTCCTTGAACCCAAACTCTACACCGTTTGCCGGCCCTGATTCCAGCAGACCGCTTCAACTGGCGAGCGGCTGGGCTTCGAATTCAAGGATCATCTCGCTCAGCGTAGCGATGATGGCGGGACGGTCGAATTTGATGCCGATCACCGGCAGGAAGACGCGCTCGCGGGTCGCGCCGGTAATCTCTTTCAGCAACAAGCGGCAGAACGCCGCGGCCACCGTGGCGCAAAACTGTGTGCCGGTGTTGCGCGACAGGTCGGCGAGCGCCCGATCCAATGGCAGCCGCGCCCGGTAAGGCCGGTCGGTCATCATCGCGTCGAACGAATCGGCCAGCGTGACAATGCGCGCCCCCAGCGGAATCTGCTCGCCGCTCAGACCCCGCGGATAGCCTGTGCCGTCAACCTTCTCGTGGTGCGACCCGGCCATCTGGGCGATCTCGTCCCACGGGTGGCGAATGTGCGAGAGGATTTCAAAGCCGGTGGCGGCGTGCTTGTTCAACTCTTTGAACTCGCGCTCGGTCAGCGGGCGCGGGTTGTTGATGATCGAGCGATCAACCGTGATCTTGCCGATGTCGTGCAGGTAGCCGGCGACGGTGATGTAATCGAGCTGTCGGCCCGCCATCCCCAGCTCGCGGGCGATGGCTTCGCAGTAACGCCCGACGCGCTCCGAGTGGCCGCTGGTGTAGGCGTCCTTCAAATCAATCGCCGCGCCGAACGCCTTGACCGTGTCGCGATAAATCTCGTGCATCTCGCGGTAGAGCCGCTGATTCTCTTCGGCCTTGCGGCGCAGCGAGACCATCAGCCGGTGGTTGTAAAAAGCGATGGCGATGTGGCGGGTGATGGTGTTGATGATCTCGACATCTTCGGCGTCGTAGTCTTCGCGGGTGAACTTTTCGGAAAGAAAGATCATGCCCATCAGCTCGCCGCGCGCCACCATCGGCACCGTCGTATGCGCGCGCAGGCGCTTGAAGACGTCGCTGTTGCGGTGGACGAACGCGGACAGGCCATTCTGCTCGGCCTCTAAGTTGACCGGCACGCTATGCCCGGTCAGTTGCGCGACCTCTTCGTGATCCAGGGTGATCTTCTGGCCGACGGCCTTTTGTAAGCCTTTGGCGGCGACGACTTTCAGTTGATGCGGCTCGTGGCTGTAGCGGGCAATGGCGCCGCGCGGGATGGCCAGCGTGCCCAACAGCATATGCAGCGAGGCGCGCACGACTTCGTCAAAGTCGTGCGTCGAGCTGATCTCTGTGCCCAGCTCGGCCAGGGCGCCGAAGTTGTGCAGCATCTTTCGCATGGTCAAACTCATGGGTGCAATCTCCTTGGTTCGTTAGAGGTGAGCGAAGTGCGTCGCGGTCGCGGCAGTTCAGACCGCCGCGCTTTGCAGCTCGCCATGCAGATTGGCTAACGCGGATTCTTCGCTGTCAGCGATCTGAATGTGCGACGCCAGACCGAGCATCTCGAACAGCTCGCGGTTCGACGGGCTCAAACTGGCAAGCACCAGCATGCCGCGGGCGTCGTTGACTACCTCGATGACGCCGAGCAGGATGGAGATGCCGATGCTGTTAATCAATTCGGTCTCGGCAAAGTTGATGACGATGTGGCGCACGCCGGCATCGAGCAGTTCCAGGCAGCACCGCTCGATGCTCTCGCCGCGCAACTGATTCAGGTAAGCGCCGGGATAAAGGACGGCAGCGCCTTCGACGCGCCGCATACGAATGTCTGTGGTATTCATGGCTTCCCCCAAGGCTTCAGGAGTGACAAGTGACAGGGGACAAGTGACAAGAAGAACTGCGCCCGGGCGTTCTTACCCGGAAGCGGAGTGACAACGTCTTGTCACTTGTCACCTGTTACTCGTCACCTTCTGTTGTCCTGCCTACTCTTCGGGGCGTTTCAGGTATTTGGTCATCACCAGGCTGGCGCCGTCGTCGGCGCGCTCGAAGTGGACTTCATCCATCAAGGAGCGGATGATCTGCAAGCCGCGACCGCGCTTGCGGGCGGCGGGCGAAACTGGCATCGCGGGGGCTGATGCGTCGTTTGCGCCGAAGGTTTTGCCTTTATTGGACACGGTGATTATAAGCCGATCCTCGTCAACTGCAAACCGCTGATAGATGCGGCGGTCGGGCGAATCCGAGTGCTCGGCGGCGTTGATGCAGGCTTCGATCAAGGCGGTCTTGATCTGGTTGATCGATTCCTGATCGAAGTCGGCGGCGCGGGCAATTTGTTCGACCGTGCGCGCGGCAATCAGCTCGGCCTCGCCTTCGATAGGAATGATTAGCTCGAACTCGCTGGCGGGGCGCTGATGGCCGCCGGTGGCGAATTTCACCAGACAATCTTCGATCAGGTCGAGCTGGCTGAAGGTCGAGCGGTGCGCCCGCAACGTCACCAGCCGCTCAGAGGCGACCGCCGAGAAGCCTTCTTTGCTGATGTACCAGCGCACCATGCGCGGCGCGGCGCGGTCACCCGCCAGGCGCGCGGCGGCTTCGAGCCGCTGGTCTATGTGGTTGAGCGTTTCGACATCAAGCGGCTCCTTCGAATTGATCAGGGCAATCAGCCAGACGACTTCATTGGCATCGCTGTAGATGCCGCCTTCAAAGCCGCTCGCGGCAAACAGCCGCCAGCCGATGCCGGGCTTTTCGCCGGCGCCATTATCATTGACCAGAACAATCTGCGGCAGGCGAACGCGCTCGGTGTCGTCGTCAAGCGCGCGCCGCACCTGCACACGGCTCATCCCACGGAATTGCTTTTCGTACTGCGCCAGGTCGAACAGGCTCGCCGGCACGCTCTGGAAATCGAAGCGCGACAGCAGCTCGATCAACTGCGACTCGACGGCGCGGTGATAGCGCGACATCATCAGGCGGTAAGAATGCTTGAGCTTTTCGCCGAGCAGCGTTTCGCCAGCCACGGGGCGGCGGGCGCCGGCGATCTCGTTGCGGTATTTCGAGCGCACAAAGTCTGCGAGCACCGTGTCATCGGCGGCGCGCAGGAACCCGTAGCTGATCTCCAGAAACTCGCGCATGTGGAGCTGCGCCAACAATGATTCGGCTTCATTGATCTCTTCGCCCATGCGCTCGACCACCGCGTCAATCGGCAACGCCTCGCTGCTTTCGAGCGTCAGGTTGAGCGCTTCGATGGCTGCGCGTTGCTGGCGCGAGCTTGGCGCGACATCGCGGAGCAGGGCGCACAAGTAATGATTGATGCGCCCGCCGAGGACTTCGTCCGTGTAGACGCGCTCGAACTCCATGAACGTCCTGAGACTCGCGCCGCGCGCCGCCGCGGCGTCCAGCACGGCGCGAATGTAAAAAAGGTCATGACCGAGCTGTTGAATCATCAATTCGACGGTCGAATCGCTAACCTCGACATCGAGCGCCACGGCCATGGCGCGGATCAGCTTTTCCATCGGCTCGTCGTCCATCGCTTCGATGGTGAGCAGCTCAAGGCGGCGGTAAAGCTCTTCGTCGGGCGGTATCAAATTTGTCATCACGCGCCGCAACCCGCAGAGCAGGTAAGCGGGCGCTGCCGGCCCCGCCTGCTCCGCGGTCAGGGCGCGCACCAGCTCGGCGCGGATCATGGGAGCGTCGGTCAGCAGATGAAAATTGTCGAGCATCACGAACGGCGAGAGCTGGGCGCGGGCCGCGACGACTGGCGGCGATTGCAAAGCCGAGCGCAGCATCAACGACGGATCGCCAGTCGCCATGGCGCGGTTGAAGGCGTCAACCATGGCCCGCACCCAGATGTAATCTTCCGGCGGCGCGGCGCGGGTAATCACCGCCAGCGGCTCGCTCGCGGCTTCGATCAGGCGTGGATCGTGGCGGCGGAAGGCGATGAACTGGGCGATGAACTGCGCGAAGAAATCGCGCGCCAGGCGCTCGCCGTCCAGACTGTAAGGCTTGAGCGCGTAATAGATTGGCACGGTCTCGATGGCTTCGCTGAACAAGCGGTCATAGGCTTTGCGCAGCAGCTCGGACTTGCCGACGCGCGGCGCGCCAAGCAGCAAGGCATTCGCAACGGGCCGCCCGCGCATGGTTTCGCGGCTTGCGGTCGGCTGGGCGTCGGCGTCGTTTTCGGCCGCCGGCGGGCGCAGCGCGGGCCGCCGGCGGCCGAGCGCCAGCAAGCGCTCAAGCTCGGCCTCGCGGTCGAAGAATTCGCCGTCGGCAAGCCGACTCATGACCTGTTTCGCGTCGCGGTGGTTCATCCGTCTCCGCTGACCGTCGCTCAATCTGCCGCGTCGTAAACGGCAACGCAGTTACGACCGCGCATCTTTGCCTGATAGAGGGCGCGATCGGCCGCTTCGATAATGGCCAGGGGGCTTTGTCTTGCGGGGCTGAAAGAAGAGACGCCAATGCTCAAGGTCACGCGGCCCATGCGCTCACCGCTTTCAGCGCAGTAAACGGTCTCGCTGACGGCGGCGCGCAGTCGCTCAGCGACGCGCACGGCGGTTTCCGGCTCGGTCTCCGGCAGGATGATGCAGAACTCATCGCCGGCAAAGCGCGCAGACATATCGATGGCGCGCACCAGTGTGCGCAACAACTGCGCCGTCTGGATCAACACCAGGTCGGCGTTCGTGTGACCGTACAGGTCGTTATAAGACTTGAAGTGGTCTACGTCAATAATCATGAACGACAGCGGCGTGTCGTAGCGCTTCGAGCGTTCGACCTCTTCGAACAGGCGGTCGCTCAGGTAGCGGCGGTTCGGCAAGCCCGTGAGCGGGTCTGTGAGCGACATGCGCTGATAGGCCTCGGCCTTGCGGTGCCACTCGGTGCGATCAATGATCAAGGCCAGGTGCGGCGACATCAACTCAAGGATGCTCAGGTCCTCGTCGTCGTAGGGCAGGCCGTCGCGGCGCTCCGTCAGGTTGATGACGCCGACCTTGCGGGAGCCCAGGGTGATCGGGTAGCTGATGAAGGATTTGCTGCGATAATGGCCGGCGCGCGTTTGCGGCAGGCGGGCGTCGGTCTCGACGTCGCGCACCACCAGCGGCAGCCCCGAAGCCAGCACCGCGCCGGCGACCCCTTCGCCGAGCTTGATGCGCACGGGCATCAACGTATGCTCGGCTCCCAGAGCCGCTTCCAGGGCAAGCTCGTTCGATTCCTCGTTGAGAATCATCAGCGAGCTGCGCTCGGCCTTGAGCATCTCGCTGAACTTGGCAAGCACGCTCTGGTAGACTTTGCCGGAGTCGAGCGACGCCGCGACGCCGCGCAGGAAGTTATAGAACTGGCCGATGGCGCGCTTGCGCGTTTCAAGCTGGTCGGTCAGCCGGATGATTTCCAGATGCGCGTCGAGTAATTCGGGCGAGGTCTGCGGGCCTGCGGCGGCGGGCGCTTCGGCGCGCGGCGCGTTGTGGAAGTGATACGAGGCCGTCGACTCCACAATCTCGGCGGCCTGCTTGAGGTCGCGGGTGTCGAGAAACTTGACATTTTTCAGGCACTCGCCGCTGTTGACCCCCGGCAGGTCGTCGTAATCGCCCAGGAAGCGCATGTACTCGGCGGTCGAGCTGAAGGCGCGCCCACCGAGAATTACCAGCTGGCGCTTGCCGATGGAAACCGGCATGGCGAAGCAGTGCAACCCGGCATGGCAGGTGTATTCGGTTAGCTCGCCGCTGGCCAGCGCCTGGTCATAGGCGTTGCCGCAATCGGCCTGGCACAACGGCGCGTAATCGGGCGCGACACGCATCGCCTTGCAGATGCTGTTGTCGTTTTCGATGCGCCCGATGGCGGCGCCATCCTGGCTCAAGGTGACAAGCGCAACGCCGTTCTTCTCGGCCAGCGAACGTTGCAGACGCAGCCACACAACCAGGGCATTGTCAGAGACAGACTCGTCTCTGGCCGCGACGGTTGGCTTTGCGGATTCTCTGGTCAAGCGTCCAGACCTTTCAACAACAACTGCTTTACATTCTGGATAACGCAGGTATGCGCCATCGAACGGCTCATACGTTCCTGCGCCTGAGCCGGCGAGATGGGACTTTCGACTGCGGACTGCAAAGCAGGGCTTGTCTGCTTATGAATAAAGGATGACGAGCAAACTCGAACGCATGATAACTGATCGCACGGGAATCAAATACCTCTGCTTGTTTTGACCCCTTTTGCAAAGTAACACAGCCGCCAGGGCTTTTTCAATAGAAACTTCCCTGCCCCATACGGGGTAAGGTAAAGGCAATAGGCAAAAGGCGTGTGATGGCCTGTGATGCGCTGACGCGCGCGGCGGCAAAAGGCAAAAATGCAGAGCCACTAGTGGCCAGGGGAGCGATTCGCTTCCGCCACTTTTCCCTCCAGTCGCCGGGATGGTTTGCTTGACAGGCCGCAGGCCGGCTTTTACCATCCATCGAGGAAACGATTGAGGGGAGGTTTGATTTGCAAACAAGAACAAAACGCCCACAGCCCGACATCCGCGCGATCACGCGCCTCGTGCCCGCGAGCGGCAATCTCGTGCAGGGACAGAACGAAGTTCGCCTGCACCCGGACCTTGAGCAAGCCGCCAAAGACGTCATCAGCGAAGGTCTCAACCATTACAGCTTTTTTGAAGGCACCGACAGCTTGCGCCGCGCCGTCGCCACCAAGCTGCAACAGCTCAACGGCGTCACCGTAGACCCCGACAAGCGCCCGCTCGAATTGATGATCACGCCGGGCGCGACCGGCGGCCTGGTGGCCTTCGCGCACACGTTCCTGCGCGGCAAAGCGGCGCTGGTCTTCGAGCCCTACTACCCTTATCACAAGCGCACGGTCGAAAGCGCCGGCGGGCGGGTCGATGTCTTCAAGCTGCGCGGCGACCGGCTAGAGCTTGACCTCGACGAGCTGCGCCGCGTCTGCCGCGACGCCGCCCGGCGCGCTGAATTTCCGTTGAAAGCCATCATTGTCTGCTCGCCCGCCAACCCGACGGGCCGCGTCATGACGCGCGACGAGCTGCGCGGCATCGGTCAGATTGCCGAAGAGTTGAACCTGCTGATTCTGTCCGACGAGGTCTATGAACATTTCACGCTCGAAGCCGACGATCATGTGGCCACGGCCAGCGTACCGGAAGCCGCGCCGCACACGGTGACGATCAGCTCGTTTTCAAAATCGTGGGCGATATCGGGCTGGCGATTGGGCTATGCCTATGGGCCGGGCGAGCTGGCCAGCCAGCTTGGGCCGCTCGGCAATCTTTACTACGTCTGCACGCCGACGCCGCTGCAACACGCGCTCTCGCGTGTGCTGGTCAAAGACACAAGCTATTACGACCGCCTCAGGGTAGACTTCGCCCGCAAGCGCGCCACTTTGAATGCGGCGCTCGAACGGGTGGGCTTTCAAATCTACCCGTCGCGTTCCAGCTTCTACACCTGGGCGCGCATTCCCGAACGCTTCACCGATGCCGTCGAGTTGAATGAGCGGCTGATTCAAGCGGGCGTCGCCGGCGTCCCCGGCAGCGCCTTTATGGACGAGCCGGAGCAGGACGTTTATATGCGCTGGTGCTTTGCGCGCGAAGACGCGATGCTGGAAGCGGCGGCAGAGCGACTGGTCAAGGCGCTATCCTGATTGGCAGATCAACCGACAGCGGGCCGAAGAACCTTGGACGATACAGTAGAGCAAGCCGGCGGCGCTGACCGGCTGAATTACTTCAACTACTTCACCGAAGTCGAAGAGGAGTTCGTGCGCCGCCGCGGCAAGCCGATGCTGGTCTCGCCGCTCGACTGGGCGCTGATTGAAAGCTGGAAGATCGCCGGCATCCCGCTGCACGTCGTCTTGCGGGCGATCAATAAATCCTTCGACTCCTACGACGCCCGCGCGCGCAAGTACCGCAAGGTTAATTCCATCTTCTACTGCCAGCAGGAAGTCGAAGCCTCGTTCGCCGAATACCGCTTGGCGCAGGTCGGCGGCGCGCCTCCTGGCAGCCTCACAGAGATAGAAGAGCCGGCAACCGCCGCGGCCGAGCGGCAAACGGTCGAGCCATTTCCGAAGCCTGTGCTGCTCGATTTCCTGTCGCGCTCGGACGCGGAGTTGCGCGCCGCGGCGGCGCTCGCTCAGGAGAGTAAGCGCGGCGAAGTCGACAGCGCCATCGAGCGGGCGCGGGCGCGGCTCGCAGAGATTCGCGCGACCATCGAGCAGGCAACCCGCGCCAATGCCGAAGCCATCGAGCACGACCTTGACGCCATTGATCGGATGTTGCTGGCGAGCGCGCGCCGTGCCCTCGGCGATGACGACTTCGCCCACCTGCGCGAAGAAGCCGAGGCGCAGTTACAGGCTTATCGCAAGAAGATGGACAAAGCCATCTACGAGCAGACGCTCGAAAACTTCGTCGCCCGCCGCCTCCGCGAAAGCAACGGCCTGCCGCGCCTGAGCCTCTTTTATCTCTGAGCCTTCTCTCGCCGCGCCCCCCGCGTCTCTTTCCACCGTCGCCGGCTAGCTGTTATGGTGGAAGAGTGACTACGCAATCGCTCAAACTGGACGACCACATTGAGGTGACCACCGAACGTCTCGCCTATGGCGGCGACGCCATCGCGCATCACGAGGGCTTGACGATCTTCGTCCCACTGGCCGCGCCCGGCGAGCGTTTGCGCGTGCGCGTCGTCGAGCGCAAGAAGAACTATGCCCGCGCTGTCGTTGACTCGATCATTGAACCGTCAGCGGAACGCCGCGCGCCCTTGTGCGCCTACTTTGGCGAATGCGGCGGCTGCCAGCTTCAGCACTTAACCTATGACGCACAGCTCGCGGCGAAATCCGGCTTCATTCGTGACGCGCTGACGCGCATCGGCAAGATCAGTTGGCCGCAAGAGATTGCCGTGTTGCACGCCGCCGAGACCGGCTACCGCGCACGCGCCCAGGTCAAGCTCGCAAGCGACAGGTCAACGGCGGATCAACCGCTACGCATCGGCTTCAATCGTTCGGCCTCAAGCGCGGTTCGCGATATTGCCAGTTGCCCTGTGCTGGTGCCGGAACTCGACGCCGCGCTTTCTCAGTTGCGCGAGGCGGCGAGTGATTCGACAGGCGCGGCGCGCGCCGATCTTTCACGCTTGCGTGAAGTCGAGATGGCCGCGGGCGACAACGGCATTGCCATCGCGCCGGCGGTGAGCGGCCTGCCTTCAGGGACAATCACTCGCACGATCCATGATCTGACCTACAAGTTCAGCCCGACGACTTTCTTTCAAGGCAATGCGCTGTTGCTTGAGGCGCTGACCGGCGAGGCGCTGGATGATTATGCGGGTAGTGTAGCGGTCGATCTTTATGCCGGTGTCGGGCTGTTCAGCTTGCCGCTGGCGCGGCGCTTCAACCGCGTCATCAGTGTCGAATCCGACCTGGAAGCGGTACGCTTTGCGCGGCAGAACATCGCGGCCAACCAGACCGCCAATGTCGAGTTGCGGCATACCCGCGTCGAGCAATGGCTCGCTGATTTCACAGCGCCGCGAACCACCGCGAGTGAGCCGGTTGAATTGTTGGTGCTCGACCCGCCGCGCGCGGGAGCCGCCGCCGCGCTCGCAGGCATCATCGCCTTAGAGCCGGCGCGCGTCGTTTATGTCTCGTGCGACCCGCCGACGCTGGCGCGCGATCTGCGCCGTCTGCTTGATGCCGGCTACAGGCTCGACCGCGTCACCGGCGTTGACCTCTTCCCGCAGACTTATCATGTCGAGACGGTTGCCCACCTGACCCGGTAGATCATGCCAATTACAAAAGCCCTTGCGGATTCATAAAAGTCCTTGCGAAAAACGACAGAAGTTCCCGCGAAAAAATATTTACTATAACGACTGCTTCTCTTGAACTATCGGAGGCTAAGCAATCACCCGTGCCGAGGGGGTTACTGTCCAATATTGCACGGCAATCATTCGCGATTGAGCATAAACTATTATTGGAGAAGATAATTGGTGATTTTTACCTAAACAACATCCGAAGCGGAGACCCTGCCTATGATCGAGCATAATCCCAACACGATTCTATTCCAGGAACAGATGCGCGACTCTTTGCGGCGTGAGACGCGCAACTCCAGCGCGATCAATATTGCCAAAAACGACTACGTCTACACGGTCGGCGAGGCAGTCGAGATGATCTACTTCATCGAAAGCGGCAAGGTCAAACTCGTCATGGTCTCGTCGGAAGGCAAAGAGTGCATGCTGGCGATCCACGGCACAGGGGATATTTTCGGTGAGTTGTGCCTATCGGGACTGAAGGGGCGGCTGGAAAGGGCGACCGCCATGGAAGACACGGTTTTGAAACGGGTCCACTGCGACCAGTTCCTTGAGCGGCTGGCCAAAGACTCTCTGCTGGAAGGCTTCATCAAATACCTGACGGTGCGCGTCGCCGACCAGCAGGAGGTCATCGCCAACTTGGTGACCGTCGATAGCGAGCAGCGGCTCGGGCAGACGCTGTTGCAAATCGCCAGAAAGCACGGTTTGAAAGACCCGCGCAGCATCCGCATCGAGCTGAGAATCTCACACGAAGAACTGGCCTCGATGGTCGGCACGACGAGGCCGCGCGTCAGCGTCTTTATGCAGCGCTTTCGCAACCTCGGCCTCATTGAGATGACCACCGAGCACCATCTCATCATCAAGGAGCACAAGCTGATGACTTACCTGGCGTCCATTGTCCAGTCCGCTGCATGCCAGCTGAATCCCCATCAAGGAGAAGATGATGACAGGATTTTATCGGGTCGTGTTAAGCGCCATACGGGGACGACGTACCAATGCAAGCGAGCGAATCGGTAGGCCGGGGCTGATGGCGATCCAATCAATCTCGTTATATACTGAGGGAGTCCGCTGTCCATGTATTCGGTAGCATCAACCGGTTAGAGGCCAATGATTCAAGAGACTCCTCAGGCTGACCGCTTCATTCAACAATTGCGCGATTGCTTGCGTCGCGACCTCCGGGACGCGCGCCCAAGCAAGGTCGCCAAACATGAAAACGTCTACACCTGTGGGGAACCGGGCGACACGGTCTACTTCATTGAAAGCGGCCAGGTCAAACTCGTCATGGTTTCACTTGAAGGAAGAGAGTGCATCTTTGCCGTCCACGGGGCCGGCGAGGTGTTCGGCGAGTTGAGCCTGTCAGGGTTGGGCGAACGGATTGAGACCGCGACGGCCATGGAAGAGACCAACTTAAAAGTCGTCCCTGCCTCGAAGTTCTTTTCGCTGCTGGGTAGTGCTTCGCTGCTTGAGGGATTTGTCCGCTACCTCGCCATGCGGATTGCTGAACAACAGCAGGTGATCGCTCATCTGGTGACCGTAGACAGCGAACAGCGCCTCGGCAAGACCCTATTACAACTGGCCCGCAGCCTCGGCAATCAAGGCCCTGATCGCTTACGCATCGAACACAAGATTAGCCAGGAAGAATTGTCTAAGATGGTCGGCACGACGCGATCACGGATCAGTGTTTTTATGCAGCGCTTTCGCAACCTCGGGCTGATCGAGACGAGCGACGAGCACTTCCTCATCATCAAAGAGAAGAAATTCACAGATTATCTGGCTCATATCGCCTAGCGTTGTGGGTCAGTCGCCGGCCAGCGGCCAATCATGCTTACCAGCATTCGCAATTATCTTCACACGATTGTTTAATATTGGACAGAAGCCCACCGCGCGGTGGGCTTATCATCTCAAACAGCAGCATGTTCAGGTTGAGGCGACTTCGCGCCTTTGACCAGCAAGTCGGGAGAAAAAATGAAAAGAATGACCTTGATGAAATCAATTCGTTTGCTCATTTCGTTATTGCTCGTCTTGAGCTTCGGTCTCGGCGTAGATGCCCAGAGGCGTGATCGAGACGATAGGTATCGGCGAGATGATGGCCGGTGGGAACGCCTCGGAGATTCGCGTGTCGATGGCCGGCAAGATCATGACACCATTCGTGTGAATGCCCGCGGACGGTTCCGAGCGATCCGGTTTTTTGTTCAGGGTGGGGACATTGAGGTCCAGCGCGTCGTGGTGCACTTCGAGAACGGCGCCGACACCGAGGTTCAGGTTCGAGAGCGAATCCGCAACGGCAGGACGACGAGGGCAATTGACCTGCCGGGGGACGAGCGCAGAATTCGCAGTGTCGAATTCTGGTATGGCAGGGATAATTGGGGCCGAAGCCGACCGCAATTGATCCTCTATGGGCGGCGCTGAAAGGCGACTCAAAATGGATGGCGGCATGGGCTTTTAAGACTTGCGGCGCGGCAGCGCTCGTTGCCGGAGTCTCTCAGCGCCGCCGATCATGCTATAGTTAGCCGCATCCGCATGAAACGAATCTCTAGCAACAAGGCAGACGCGCTTCAGCAGGTTTTTGAGTATCACCAGGCAACCAAGCATTACCCGCACCGCTACGCCGCGAGCCTGGGCTACATGGATTGGGCCAATCAGCCGAATCCCTTTCGCCGGTATGAGGGCGCGCCGCTAATCGCTCTGGAGAAAATCCCGCCGGCGGATGAGCCGCTGTACGATGAGGCCTTTGCTCCGGGCCGGGTGCGGCCAGCAGCGGTGAGCGTGCGCAGCGTTTCTCAGCTTTTCTTCGACAGCCTGGCAATCTCGGCATGGAAGCGCGCCGGTGATATCAGTTGGGCGCTGCGGGTCAATCCGTCGAGTGGAAATCTCCACCCGACCGAGGGCTACTTGATCTGCGGCCCCCTGCCGGGGCTATCAGATAACGCCACGGTCTGCCATTATGCGCCGAAAGAACATGGGTTGGAGCAGCGCGCAGAGTTTGCGTCAGGGGTGTGGGAAAGGCTTTGTGGGCGACTGCCAAAGGACACGCTGTTGATCGGGCTCACGTCCATTCACTGGCGAGAGGCATGGAAGTACGGCCACCGCGCCTATCGCTACTGCCAGCATGATGTGGGCCACGCCATCGGCGCGATGAGCGTCGCTGCCGCCGGGCTGGGCTGGCAGACAAGGATTCTCGACAACCTGGGTAGGGATGAGCTGGCGCTACTCACAGGCACATTTCTTGCTCACGACGCCGAAGCGGAAGAACCGGACGTGCTGATGGCGGTTGGTCCCTTTGTAGCCGAGACCACTGAAACCGGTCTGCCCGAAGACGCCGTTCGGGCTTTCGAATCTCTCGACTGGCGGGGCAGACCCAATCAACTGAGTAAGGCCCACGTGGAATGGGGCATGGGTGAGATAGCGGAAGCGGCTCGCAAGCCGCGTGGCGCGGGTCAGTATGAGAGCACTCAAAGGCCGCCCGAGCCGGAGTCATTGGAAGTTCGCCCAGTTTCTCTGCGCCAGATGATTCGTCAGCGCCGCAGTGCTGTGGCAATGGACGGACAGACGCGAATCTCGCGCGAGACGTTCTATCGCATCCTGCGAAGAACTCTGGCAGTCCCCGGTTCTCTTCCCTTCAGCACGCTTCCCTGGAAACCTCGCCTTCACCTGGCCATTTTTGTTCACCGCGTGGATGATCTACCGGCGGGACTTTACCTCCTGGTGCGCGACCCCACACAGAGAGAGGCGCTGGAAGCAGCGCTCACTCAGGCTGATCAGTGGCGTCGGCCACCAGGATGTCCAGAGCAACTCGAACTTTACTGTCTCATCCAGACCGAAGCAGGCGAGGCCGCCCGACAGATTTCTTGCCTCCAGGCAATCGCCAGGGATGGTTGTTTCAGCCTCGGCATGATTGCTGAATTTGAGGGGGCGATGCAACGCTACGGCGCGTGGTTTTATCCTCGTCTCTTTTGGGAAGCCGGGGTCATCGGCCAGGTGCTTTATCTGGAAGCTGAAGCGGCAGGCATCCGCAGCACCGGCATCGGCTGCTACTTCGACGATCCGATGCACGAAATACTTGGCCTCAAGGGCCGCAAATACCAGGACCTCTACCATTTCACGGTCGGCGGCGCAGTAGCAGACCATCGGCTGACTGAAGAGGAGTGAATCTGCAATTGATAATCCAAGCGCCGGCCAAGCGCCATTTCCCAGCCATCATGGAAATCGATGATGGAGGCAGCGTCAGAGAGGCACCCTGGTATTGTTCAATCGTTGCAATAGGCTGGGAAGAAGGAAGCATGCGCCGCCAATTCTGTTGAGCCAACGCCGCATTAACCGGTCCTCTCAAGGTCGACGGTCTGTTCAGCGACTTCAGGCCAGTCGCGCTTCTTGCGATTGATCCTTAACCCTTCGCCGACGAGCTTAAAAATGGTCCGCCGGTTTTGCGCAATCACTTTGATCCAGGCGAGCTTGCCCATCTGTGGGAAGTAGATGCCGCGAAAACACAGGCGCGCAATAAAAATATTGACGCGATGGCCGAGCGGCTTGTCGCTGATTGAGTCTACCGCTGCGGCGATGGCCTCGGGGCTGTAGGAACTCGACCAGGCGTGATTCACTTCCGCGTGCGTCTGCTCGATGCTCATCTTCAGCGGCGTATGCGCCATCTTGTAAGGTTGGAAGTCCAGCCAGTGCAGGGGCCGCGTCAATCGTCCTGCCACTTCTAACCGCTTGTAAAGCGGCGTCGAAGGAAAGGGGATGAGTGTGCCAAACACCGGCAATCCCGGCGGCCAATGGCGAATCTGCTCAAGCGTCCGGTCGGCGGCTCCCGGCCTGTCATTATCCATGCCAAAGATAAACGAGGTGATGGCGTGAATATCTCGCCGCGCCAGCCGTTCGAGCACGGCTTTATATTCGTCCGGCTTGTTGAAGCCTTTGTTGGCAATGGCGAGATTGGCCGTGTCTATCGATTCCATGCCGATGAATATCCACTTGCCGCCCGACGCCGCGATCAGGTCAACCAGTTCTTCGTCGCGCAGCAGGTTGGCGCTGATCTGCGCCACCCAGTTCATCTGCGCGCCGGCGGCGATAATGTCGCGCAGCAGCGACTTGGTGCGCTTGATGTTGATGGCGAAATTGTCATCAATGAAGAAGACGGCAATCTGCCCGCCTTCACGGCGAGCGCGGGCTTTCAGCCGCAGCATTTCCTCGACGACGCTTTCGTTTGAGCGAAAGCGGATCGAATCGCCGAAAAAGCCGGTCACCGTACAAAACTCACAGCCATATGGGCAGCCGCGCCCGGATTCAATCGGAATCAAGCTGAAGGTTCCCCACCCTCCGGCCAGACGCTTGAGAAGAGGCGCGAAGACTTTGGGAACGAGATTGAACTGATTCAGATCCATTGTCTCCCAGGGGATCGTCGGATAAGGCTGGAGGCTGGGCTTGCGCTCCTTGCCCGTTTCATCAACCGGCGCATAGACCTCTTTGAGCTGGCCGCGTGCGGCATCCGTAACGATCTGCGGCCAGGTCTCGTCGGCTTCACCGAGGGCCACCGCGTCGGCATGGCGCGGCCCGCCATTGCGCCCGAGCGCTTCATCCGGCACTTCGGTCACATGGGGCCCGCCCATCACGACAGGCACGCCTGTGGCGCGAATCGCATCGGCCATTCGATAGGCTTTCTGGATCATCCGCGTCATGGCGCCGATGCCGACCAGGCCGATCTGCTGCTCGCGCACGAATCGCGCGATGCCCTCTTCATCCATGCGTTGCGCGTTGCCATCGATCAGCAAGACCTCGTGCTCGGGCGGCGTCAGCGCCTGGAGCAGGAACATCCAAAGGTGCGGCATGAAGTTGCGCGTCACGCCATTGTCGGGATTGAAAAGTAAGATTCTCATCGTAGCCTTTCTGTCAGAACGGAATCATAGAAACGGCTCACACCACCTCTAAAACCGGGAGCACCAGCTTTTTGCGCCGGTTGAACTCTTCATCTTGAGCTGAAAGCGCCAGGCTCCTAGGCAATGGCGCGAGATCGAAATCGTAATACTTACGCCGCAGATGTTGATAGTCGCGGGCCTCGTCGAGGCGGAACCGGTAGATGCCGCCATCCATGGGATGCAAGCCCTGGCCGACCGCCAGGCGGACAAAGAAACTGTCACGGTATGCCCCTACGGTTCGCTCCCAGCCGCCCTCCCCTTCTCGCTTGAGTTTCTTCATTCGCCGCCAGGTTTCTGAAAGACTGTAGAACTGTTTGTAGCAATCAAAAAGCAATCCATGCAGGCGTTTTTTGCTCAGGTTTGGATGTGTCCAGGTCAGCCAGCTGGCGTCAAAACGATCCAGGTTCGGCTCCGTAATCAGGCCCGCTGCCAGGAACTCGTCATACTGCTCGGTCCCGGGAATGGGACACAAGATGTAATACCATGCGACATCCGGCGCCAGCTCCAACAGCACCCGCTGGTGCTCCCGAATGCTATCCTCGGTGTCGTCCGCAAAACCGATGATGTTGGACAAGTGCACCTGGATGCCGTTTTCATGGCACAGGCGGACGAGTCCGGCGTACTCTTCCGGGTGGTTATGCGCCTTGTGCATCTTCAGAAGGGTTCGGCGGTCAAAACTCTCTGTGCCCAAAAAAATGTGCGCACAACCGGCGCGCGCCATCAGCTCAATGAGTGCGGATTGTTTGAACACCTGCGTGTCGCACTGAGCAAAGAACGGCAGGCCGAGCTTCTCATCGATCATGGCCTGCAACAGCTCCGGGGCCTCGGCGTACTTGTTGAAATTGTCGGCAGTGAAAACAATATTTCGCACGCCCGCCGCCTTGGCCCGCTTTAAGCTCTCCATGGTGACCGAGATCGGCTGACTACGGACGACCTGTCCGGCAATTTTAATGACGGAACAGAACGTACAGGCATACGGGCAGCCGCGAACCGGATAGCAACCGCACGATTTATCGAGGTAACGGCGCAACCTTTTCTTGTCCGGCGGATTGACAATCGGCGCTTCTAACTCTTGCTGCCAGCGCTGCTCTTTGCCGTAGACGGGTTGTAGTTGGCCGTGCAAGGCATCCTCCAAGATGGTCGGCAGAACCAGCTCGGCCTCCGACAGGGCGAAGCTTACCCCCCGCCCCTGGAGCATGGTCGTGTCACAGGTCATGGCATGGGGCCCGCCGATAACGGCGTGCGAACCATGCTCGACGGCGTAGGCGGCCAAATCTAAAGCGCGATGGAGTTGGTGACTCTGCACGCCGACCAGGGCGACCAGATTTTGTACGTCACCGCCCGGTTTTTGCAGCAACTCAAGGTAGCGGAGATTCGGCTCGACGTATTCATCGATGGTATGCACTTCAACCGGCACGCCGGCCACCTCAGAGGGCGTGAGGCTGGCGATGTAGTAAATCGTGCTATTGGTCATAAAGCCTTTCCAGAACCTCTCCAATAAACCTCTTGGATTGTATTTCGAGGGCTTTATCACCACGACGCGCAGTTTCGACGGATTGGCCACGATTTTCCTTCCCAATGTGTGCCGTCCACATAGAAATCAGCGGATAGCGTATTTTACCGGTGATTGGCAGCGGCACTGCTTCGCCGCAGGGATGCCAGGCAGGCCGAGCAGCGGAATCCTTGCTTATATTTCATCATCTGCAATGCTCGACCGTGAATGGAAGCTGTGAACACAAAAGGTCCGCGGCTTCAACTGTAGCATACGTTTGATGGCAAACATAAGGGGTTCGGTTAAAGGCCAAGCCCGACACGCTCAAACTCCGCTTTGCTGATCCGGTAACAGTCGCACGACGCGGCGGCCAGGCGCTGGACGTCCAACACGGTGACGTTGCCGCGGCTATAGCGGATCAGCCCGGCTTTCTGCAACCCCCCGGCGGCGATGGTTACATCCGTCCGCCGCGCTCCCAACATGCTGCCAATAAACTCATGGGTGAGACACAACTCATCGGAACTCGTCCGATCTCTAATCATCAACAGCCATCGACAGAATCGCTGTTGGATCGGGTGAATGCGATTGCAGATCGCGGTCCGCGCCACCTGTATGAAGAGGCCGTGCATATATTGCAACAGAAGACCATGCAGGGCGCCATACTGGTTGAACTCGGCAATCAGCGCCGTCGCATTCATTCGCATTGCGTCGTCCGCCCCCTGCACAATCGTCTGATAGGGCAGTCGCTTGATGCCGGAAATGATTGAAATGCCGGTCACGCCTTCGTTGCCCACCATGCCGACTTCAATCGTCGTGCTATCTTCTGTCTTCCAGATGAGAGAGGCCACGCTTTTAATGGGGAAATAGACATAACGGATGGCTTCGTCAGCCTCATACAAAACATCTCCCAGTTTCAACGAAACGGGCTTTAGGCCAGAAAGTATGCGCTGATAATCGCCCCTCGGCAGAGAGGCGAGGATGCGATTTTCAGATCCTAATGTGACCTTGCGAGATGGCAGCATTCAGGGCCTCCGACTGCCTTGCGCTTGCCGCCGCCCGTCGGCAGCGTGCGGCTGATATAACCAAGCGATGCACAGGAGCTCCGTGGATGACGGTCGTTAATACCTCTCCTGTACATCGACTGGTGGACGCTTCTACGATACGCCAACTGTCGATTCAGCAATGTCGCACATTGCACACTCATCGAAATAAACACCCGATGCGCAGAGCGGGCAGGCAGCAGGGCCAGGCAATCGATGCCAGATACGCCGTGAGGTCGTTTTCCTTGATGATGAGGGGATGCGCTTCACTGATCTCGATCAGGTTAAGATTGCCGAAGCGCCGCATAAAGACGCTGATCCGCGACCGCGCCGTGCCGGCCATCGAGGCTAATTCCTCGCATGTGCCATCGTTCCCTGCGGGCGATTCTCAGGTACTAAACGCGTGCCACTCTCTGGCCCATCCCAGTTTAGGCCGGATACGGAACGGGCGCTGTGCAATATTGCACAACTGACGGAGCTGATTTCATCGGCATTGCGGCGGCGTCAGCGATCCAGGGTGCTGAGCTTTGCCATGGTCAGCGATTCGCTTTAATCCTCCGGCTGTGGTAATATGATTATGTTCGTTATGGCAGTGCGAGTGCTGCTGTCCTTCTCATTTCAGGAACGTCCCGCTGTTCGGAGAATGTTTGATTCCCAATTTCAGCCCATCCCGCAAAGCCTCGGAAATTCCTCCTAACCCGTTTCAGGAGAAACATGTCTAAAAGAATCTATGTTGGAAACCTGTCGTATCAAACGACAGAAAGCGACCTCACCACACTATTTGAGCAGGCCGGCGAGGTCGAATCGGCTTCGCTCATCACTGACCGCGACACCGGTCGGTCGAAGGGCTTTGCCTTTGTGGAGATGGGCCAGGAGGCTGCCGATAAAGCCATCACCCAGTTCAACGGCACGGAACTCAATGGCCGTGCGCTGACCGTCAATGAAGCGCGCCCGCGCGAGGAGCGTTCGAGCAACGGCGGGGGCCGCAAAGGCGGTCGCGGCAGCTTCGAAAAACGCTACTAAATCCAGCTAAGAAAGAAACCTGATGGATGGGATAAACGGAATAATACGCTGTTTATCCTATCCGTCTCTTGAGCCTAAATATGTTGCAGGCAACCTGGGAGGATAGATGACAATGAAGACGGATGATGTCCTTATTTATAAAGATGCGCAAATGGCTTCACGCTATGGCACCGGCGTCGTAACCTCGGTAACTGCCGATGAGTACACCATACTCTGGTCAGGGCGCGGCTTGACGAAATACAAGCGCGCGATCCTGGACGAGAAGTTGGAGCAGACCCTTCAACAAGTAGACAATCGGGCGGGTTTCCCAAAGCAGCGGCACCTTCAGCTAGGCCAGGCCAAGGTCAAAGTTGCCTTCAACGAGAACTATGATCGCGCCAAGCTTGCCTTGCTGTGTAAGCAGCTGAAGCTGGCCGAGGCGCGCCGGGCAAAAGAGGTGGCAGACGGACTGGTCGCACAGCTTTTCACCAAGAAGCTTGCAATCCGTGGCACAACCAAAGCGATCTTATGTGAGCTGGCCGGATTATGTGATACCGGAGAATCCGCCGCCTGTCATGAAGCCCGCAATATCAGCCGCGAACTATTCTTCGGTTATATACTGCAAAAGTCTGATTTCCAGGAACTCGATCCCCATAGCTGAAGGATTGTCGTTATCACGATTTGCCTGAACTTCCCTTTGAAGTGAGCCCGAATCTGCCTTGATCGGTTTGTCCCGCTGAACCTATCGCTCGATGCAGACGACCTGCGGGCAGTCTCGGTAGCAAATCGTATTGCCGAACTGGCGATGAAAAAGAAGGGGCGACCCTTCGGGGTCGGCCCTTCTGAGGCAGGACACGATACCATCCCCAAGCAGTGTACGGGGTATCGTTGTGAGGATAACGGTGCCGTCACCCTACATCCGCCGGTTGACTTTTCTACGATACCCCGATTGTGCCCGTCCCTGACTGTTCACTATTGCACAGCACCCCTCATTTAGAAGTCCTATACTAAAGTTGCCTGGAGTGTTGTCAGAGACGACAATCTCTGTCCGATACCTTGCAAACAGGGCCGGGGGCAATAATAAAGCTGATCAAGGAGATTGCCATGACAACTTGCCAGGCGGTTGAGCCGCATAACACCGACCAGCCTGTTCACCCCCCAGGAACTGACGAAAGATTGAAATTCGTCGGCAATAATGATTTCCAAATCGAAGTTCGGCGACGCATCGATGAGTTTTTCCGAAGCACCGGGCGGCGTCAGCGAGACTGCCCGCAAATGTATCTGAAGACGGCCATCCTGCTCGCCGTCTTTGGTGTCTGCTATGTGCTGCTGGTTTTCATGGCACAGGCTCTGTGGCAAGCCCTGCCGCTGGCCGTCTTGCTCGGGTTAACCACCGCGGCAATCGGTTTCAACATACAGCATGACGGCGGTCATCATGCCTATTCGAATCACGCCCGGGTCAATAGACTGATGGCGAGAACCCTGGATATGGTCGGCGGGAGTTCTTACCAGTGGCACTGGAAGCACGCCATCTTCCATCACACCTATGTCAACATCACGGGCCATGACACGGACATCACGCTCGGCGCAATTGGCCGGCTGACGCCGCATCAAAGGCGCTTCTGGTTTCACCGCTGGCAACAGTTCTATCTCTGGCCGCTTTATGGCTTGCTGGCGATCCACTGGCATCTGGTTGGTGATTTCCGCGACGTCACCCTCGGGCGCGTCGGCGAACATCGTGTGCCGCGCCCGAAGCGCGGGAACCTCGGCGTTTTCCTTAGCGGCAAAGCGATCTTTGTTGCCCTGGCATTCGGCATTCCCCTGCTGTTGCATCCCGTGTGGGTCGTAGCGATATTCTACGCGGTAGCGGCGCTGGTGCTTGGCATGGTGTTGAGCGTCGTCTTTCAACTTGCGCACTGCGTCGGGGAGGCGGAGTTTCCGTTGCCGCGAGAAGAAAGCGGGCGAATTGAAAACGCCTGGGCCATCCATCAGGTAGAGACGACAGTGGACTTTGCACGGCGCAGCCGTGTGGCAGCCTGGTTGTTGGGCGGCTTGAATTTTCAAATCGAACACCACCTGTTTCCGCGAATCTGCCATGTCAATTACCCTGCCATCTCGAAGCTCGTCGAGCAGACCTGTCGAGAATTCGGGGTGAAATACCATGAGCACACGTCTTTCTGGACAGGCGTCCGGTCGCACTTTCGCTGGCTGCGGCGGATGGGTATGCCGGACGTGAGCGAACGAGAGATCGCCTGAAGGAAGACTTCATTGGTTCGAGGAAGCCCGCTGTCCTTGGCAATCAAAGGCTCGACAGGATGGAGGCCGATGATGCCACCAGGCCGTCAAAGCCTTGAACGTCGCGGCAGGGTTAAAGCCAAGCAGCCGAGTTCCAAACCTTATGTCTTCGGAGCAGAAGACTGTGCCTGCATGACGGCGCGCGCCAGCGCTTTCAACTTCAGGAACTTCATCTTGCGATCAGAAGAAAGGTCAAGATCAATGTAACATTCTATCGGGACGTGAGGCGCGACCAGCGGGCCGGGATTATTGTCCGGCGTGTCGGTCAACGTCAAGGCATCGAAGAGGTCGGGCGCCGCTCGATCCCTTTCAGTCAGGTAGTTGTTGCCGGTGGCAGCCAGCTTAAGGTCGAACATGTTGGTCAGGGTCTTGATGACCGTGGTGTGATCGAAGGGCAGGTCGGTGGGACTGAAGTTCCAATCCGGCACGGCCCGCACAATCGTCCGCGGCGAGATGTAGGGCGAGATGAAGACCGCGGGGACGCGCACCCCATAGCGATCAAAGTTGAATGGCGGGTTGATCGAGTAGATCGTGTCGGGCGGCGGCGCCGGCGGCGGCGTGACGTGGTCATAACAGCCGCCATGTTCATCATAGGTGATGATGAGCAAAGTGCTTTCCCAGTACTGGCTCTGGCAGATGCGGTTATAGACATCTGCAATCAGCGCTTCACCGGCGGTCACATCGTGCGGCGGATGCTCGTCGTTGGGAAAGAAGGCGTAAGCCGGCTCGATGAACGCATAGTCGGGGAAGTTGTCGCCATCCAGGTCGGACTGGAAGTGCAGCTCATAGCTGTCAATGTTGGGCGACGTGAAGCTGCCATCCTGAAGCAGCACCCAGTTGAACGCCACGTCGTGGAAGTAGGACTTCCACGTCCTGCCGCTGTCCTCGAACATATTGAAGACGGTTGGCAGGTCGGCGAGGTACTGAAAAAAGTCCGGGTCGAACAATGCCCCATCGTAAAGCAAGCCCGCCGATGTGCCGGTGGCGACGTACAGGCGATTTGGAAAGGTTTCCGTCGGCGCTGAGCAGAACCATTGATCGCTGACCGCGAAATGTTTCGCCAGGGTGCTGATGATCGGCACTTGCTCCGGCGTGTAACTGTACATGATGTGCGGGGCGAGTTCCGCGCTGCCTGTCACCTGAAAGTAGTCGCGGAGAAAACCGCTATTATCACCGAGTGGCGTTTCGGGCGTGATATTCAGCTCGGTGTTCACATGGTCGAAGCCTTCGCCGGGGTCCGGGTTCGGATTCTTTAAGCAGCCGGTCGTCAACGAAGACGGCAGCGGCTGGGCATAGACCTTTCCGGTCGCATGAATCTTGTTGTAATAGGTGTTTGGGGGGATGCCATTAAATTCGGACCGATCCGGGTATAGAAATCCCATCATATTATCGAGGGATCGATTCTCCAGCATCAGCACAACGACGTGTTTGATTTTGTCCTTTATGTTGCTCACCTTCGTCTCCTTTGCATCAACCGTGATTGGGCCTGAAGATGTATCATCTTTTACAGTGCAATGCAATGGTAGCGCCAGTAGAAACAGGGTCTATTCATTCTCCGGACTTAAACCGCCAAGACGCCAAGACCGCCAAGAGAAGACAGAGCTTTTCTTGGCGGTCTTGGCGTCTTGGCGGTTCATCCCCAATGGTTATTCGAGAATGAATAGACCCTGCCAGTAGAAACTTTCTTGTTGCTTTTAAACCGCCAGTTCGTTTACAGTTGTCGCGTCATACCCCTTTGGACCCGCCCCCTGAAAGGCTCGTTATGATTCAAGTGGTCGTCGTTGTTCTGGCCTGCATTCTTGCATTCCTCTGCGCCTTAACGCTCGCCGGCATCTCTTTATCGGCCTTCGCTAAACTGATGCGATCCACTGACGAAGGGCGCGACAAGCAGAGTCTCTAAGCACCCTACTTCAGCTATTCATCCGCCTCAGCGACATGGCAAAAGCGATTGACGCAATCATCATCGGCGGGGGCCACAACGGACTGGTCACCGCTGCTTACCTGGCGCGCGCCGGCCTGTCGGTCACGGTGCTGGAGCGCCGCGAAGTCATCGGCGGCGCTTGCGTGACCGAAGAGATTTGGCCGGGCTATAAAGTCTCGACGCTCTCTTACCTGTGTAGCCTGCTGCAACCCAAAATCATCCACGAGCTTGAGCTGCCGCGCTTCGGCTTTCACCTCTACGCGAAAGACCCTTCGTTCTTCTCGGCCTTTCCCGATGGCCGCCACCTCTTCTTCTGGCAAGACATGGCGGCGACGCAGAAAGAGCTGGCAAAGTTCTCCAAGCAAGACGCCCAAACGTATGCGGATTATGAGCAGCAACTGGCGCGGCTGGCCGAGTGGGTCGAAGGGTTATTGATGCGAACGCCGCCCGACATCATCCACCGCAAGATCGGCGACCTGCTGGCGCTCGGTCGCCTCGGCCTCGAAGCCCTGCGCTTCCGCGACCCGGACATCGTCCACCTCGTGAAGATCATGACGCAGAGTGTGCGCACCTATCTCGACGAGCGCTTCGAGTCGGATCACATCAAGGCGACGCTTTCGACCGATGGCGTCATCGGCACCAACGGCGGCCCATCAACGCCGGGCACGGCTTACATCATGCTGCATCACGTGATGGGCGGCGCGACCGGCATTCGCGGCCTCTGGGGCTTTGCGCGCGGCGGCATGGGCGCGATCAGTCAAGCCATCGCCGAATCGGCGCGCTCGCGCGGCGCGACGATCCGCACAGGCGTCACGGTCTCGCACATCCTGATTCGCGAGGGCCGAGCCTTCGGCGTCGCTCTCGATTCCGGCGAAGAGATTCACGCCCGCGCCGTCATCTCGAACGCCGACCCGAAAACGACTTTTCTCAAATTCATCGAGGCGAAAGAGCTGGATAGCGATTTTCGCCGCGAAGTCGAAAACATTCGCATGCAGGGCTGTTCGTTCAAGATCAACCTGGCGCTCGACCGTCTGCCCGATTTCACGGCTTATCCCGGCACGAGGCTTGGCCCGCACCACAAAGCGACGATGCACGTCTGCCCTTCGATGGAGTACGTTGACCGCGCCTGGGATGACGCCAAGGCGGGGCGCTGTTCCGAGCGCCCGCTGCTTGAATTGACGATCCCGACGGCGTATGACGATTCGATTGCGCCGCCGGGCAAACACATCATGTGCGTCTTCGCGCAGTACGCGCCTTACGCGCTGCGCGACGGCGACTGGGATTCGCTGCGCGACGTCTTCGCCGACCGCTGCATCGATCTGCTGGCCGAGTACGCGCCGAACATTCGCGACGCCATCATTCACCGCCACGTCGTTTCGCCAAAGGACCTTGAGCAGCAGTATTCGCTCACCGGCGGCAATATTTTTCATGGCGATATGACCATCGATCAGCTCTTCTTCATGCGCCCGCTGGCCGGCTGGGCACGGTATCGCACGCCGGTCGCGGCGCTCTACCTGTGCGGGTCGGGCACACACCCCGGAGGCGGCGTGATGGGCGCGCCGGGTCACAACGCGGCCCGCGAGATTCTGACGGACTGGCGCGGGCGCAAGCTGACTTGACGGCGAGAGCGATTTCGCAAATAATCTCGGCGTTTCCGGCGGCGCATGGCCGCCGCGCAGTTTCGCCGACGATCCGCCGCGAGTCGCTTCCCCACGCTCGACGGCAATCCGTTCACATCTATCGCAATCGGGGCAGGCTGTCAGTTGCGGCGATACGAATGCGCCGCGCCCGGCCCCGGCTGAAAAGGAGATTGGCTATGAGAAGACCCCTTGTTGCATTGTTGGTGCTGGTGTTGATGTGCGGCGCGGCATTCGCGCAGAACAAGAACGCGGCGAAGCCGAGAAAGCCTAAGATGCCGCCGGTTGACTGCACAACCGTAGACGATGTGACGCTGGCTAAGAATGTCAGCGAGCGAATCGCGGCAGCGCCATCGCTTAAAGATCAAGCGATCACCGCGACGGCGGACGGCGGCGTGGTCACGCTGACCGGCAAAGTCAAAACCGGCAGCAACAAAGGCACGGCGACGCGCGTAGCCCGTGCCGTGAAGTGCGTGAAGAGCGTCACCAACAAGCTCGACGTTGAAATGAAGACCGCCGTGCCGCGCACCAATAAGAATGGCGCCGCGGCTTCAAAGAAAAAGAGCAACAAGAATATGTGAGCGACCTGCTATTTGTCTCATAAGCCGAACGGGGAGCCTGGCGAGGCTCCCCGTCTCCTTTCCCGCGTATTGAAAGCGCGACGAGTTAAACGCCGAAGATGCTTTCGACCTTGCAAGCGAATCCTGGTAGCACGGAAGACAGCAGCTCATCTGCTTGTGAATACCTCGCCTTCAGTTCCAGTCGCTGGCCCTCAAGAAGGTAAACTTCAATGGTCTGTAGGTAGGGATCAACCACCCAGTATTCTTTCACCCCATACTTGCCGTAGAGTTGGCGCTTGGCAACGCGGTCTCGCTTTTCGTTCTCGGCTCCCGGAGAAATGATCTCGACGACCAAATCAGGCGCACCGGTTATGCGGTCTCCGGCAGCAATCTCATCTCGTCGCTCATAGGTGATGAACGCCAAATCGGGTATCACCCCATCATAATCGCTGAAGATGACACCCGGCGTGGTCAGGATTTCTCCAATGGGATTGCGATCAAGGTAAGTGAGAAATGCCCCGAAAAGCTTTCCCATCACACGTTGATGTTTGAGATTGGGGGCACGAGACACGAATAGTTCCCCCTCAATGATTTCGTAACGGTAGCCATCATCCGGCAGGGCGTCGAGGTCATCGATGGTCATCAGCGGTTCAACGTGCGTGCTCATAAAACCTCCGTGTTCTGCGATTCTATCACAAGCGGCTGACGCGGCAACATCGCGCAAAACTGACGCTCGACCCTGCATAAGATTTAACCCTATGCATTACACGCCGGGCGCACCATCGAGTTGAGCAGGTGCTCAAGCGTGGCGCTCGGATCATGGCAGTAGCCCGTATGCACGGGCGATATCTGAACCATCGTGCTGCGCGGCGCCGTCAGCCAGTAGAAGCGCTCGCGCTGTGACAGCCGGCCAATCGGCCCCGCCGGCTCGCCGCCCGCGCAGATGACCGGGAAGGTCGCCAGGTGTGCGCGGATGGCTTCGATGTCCATCGTCGCATCGAGCGCCCGCAAACGCTGCTCATCCAGCTCGATGCGGGCTTCGAGAAACTTCTTCTCCGGGCACGAAAAGATCACGCCGACGTTGACGAACTCTTCGCGCTCGACACGCGGGACGACGCGAATGATCGCATAATCATAGATGCAGTGATCGGGCACGAATCGCTTCCTCCACGAACCCGCGCGGCGCTTCCAGCCGTGTCACCAGATATTCAACATACGCCTTGCGGTACTCATCAGGGCTGCCGAATAACGCATCGCCAGTCAGCCACTCGTCAGGAATAAGTTTAACCACGCGGTCAATGACTTCGGGCGTGAGGCGCTCGGTCATCCGCGCATCGGCGGCGTCGAGCGCGCCGGCAAAACGCAGCAACACATGATCTTTGATCAAGGCGAAGGGGTCGCGGCTGCGCTCGCGGTAGTTGGCCCAGGTGTGATGAAAGTAGAGCGCCGCGCCGTGATCGATGAGCCAGAGATTGCGGTGCCACATCAGCATGTTGGTATTGCGCGGCGTGCGGTCTACGTTCGTCACGAAGGCATCGAACCAGACGACCGAAGCGGCCAGGTCGGCATCAATGCGGTCGGCGACGGGATCGAACATCACCGAGCCGGGCAGGTAGTCGAGCGCCAGGTTGAGGCCGCCGCTCGTCCGTATGAGATGTTGAATCTCCGGGTCGGGCTCTGTGCGGGCGAATTCCGCGTCAAGCTCGACAAAGACGATGTCCGGCACAGGCAGCCCGGCGGCGCGGCCCAGCTCGCCCGCCACCAGCTCAGCGATCAAGGCTTTCAATCCCTGCCCCGCGCCTCTGAATTTCAGCACGTACATGCCGTCGTCATCGGCTTCGACAATAGCCGGCAGCGACCCGCCCTCGCGCAACGGCGTGACGTATCGTGTAGCGGTGACAGTTCTGACGCTCATCGCCTGCTCAGCTTTCAAGGGCGGCTGGAATGCATGGCCACCGCTTTCCATGCGCCATCCTGGTTTACTAACGTCAAGGTGTAAAAAACGGTGAGGGGGCTGGCATCACCAGACGCAGAGCTGGGGGAGATGCTGCGCTGTCGTGATGACTCGCCGCGCGCGACAGCCGTATCGCCATACACGGCGACGGTCACGTTCCGGTTCTCCAGCTTCGCATACTTCAATTGCCCTTGGCCGAGCAAGTCGAGCAACTGTTGCCGCGTTTTCTGTTCCCCGTCGTGATGCGTCCAGATGAAGCTGGCATCCATCAGCAATTCCAGTTTCTTGACATCAGCCGCGAGCAGCGCCTGATGAAAAGCGGTTTCGGCCGCCGCCACTTCTTTTCGGGCCTCTTCTTCGGGGCGAGCCATCTTCGTTGATTGCCAGCCGACGACTTGCCATTTGCCGTTCCGCTTGACGAACGTGCCGGTGTTCAGGAAACGGCTGACCTGCGTCGTCCCGCCGCGCTCGGTCGTGCCGACCAGGCGAAAAGCCACCACCGCCGTGTTGCCGTACTGCTGAATGCGAATCTCTTCGGCGGTGTAATTCGTCGTCGGGTCACCGGGCTTGGAAGGCGGAGCCGAGTGCAAGCCACGCATGATGTCGGCTTTGCCTGTGCGCCGACCGGACGAGCGCGTGTAGATCAAATCTTCGGCCCAGAAGCGGTCATGTATTGCCGCATCGTTGCGCGAAGCGCCGGCTAAGAACTCTTTCAATAATTCGGTCAACTCGGCGGCATCCGACTTCGTCTGCGCGTGCACGCCGAGCGCCGCCATCAAGATCACAACCAGCAGTGAAAGCACTCGCTTCATGGATTTTCCTTCTCAAGGTAATTTTCGGTTATTCCAGCAGCTTGCCTTTATCGCCGGGCATCAGCAACTGGCGATGCACCCAGAGCGGCGCGTTGCCGTTTTGCAGCAACTTGTCGTGGAATTCCTGTAATGAAAATTCCTGGCGGCGATAGCGGCGGTAATCGTCGCGCATCTTCAAGATCGCCAGCTTGCCGACCGTGTAAACCAGATAGGTCGGATCGAAGGTGCCGCGCTCGGCTTCGATGCGCGACGGCGTTTCGCCCATGTAAGCGTTCTCCATGAAAAAGCGCGTCGCCTGCTCGACGGTCATCCCTTCGGTGTGCTCGCGGATGCCGACGACGAAACGGCACAGGCGCAAGAGCGCGTCGGCGAGCTGTCCCATCTTCAGCTTCGGGTCATGGTTTTGGAAGCCTTCTTCAATCATCATCTGCTCGGTGTAATGCGCCCAGCCTTCGACGAAGCTGCCGGGCGCGATGGCCGAAGTCTTTCGCACCGGCGATGCCACCTGCCTGAGATAGATGCCCTGCACGTAATGGCCCGGATAGGCTTCGTGGATCGACGTCGTCCACAACTGCTCGTAATTGATCGACGCCAGGTACTCTTCCTTCTGTTTCTCTGTCCACTTCGGGTCAACGTCGGTAATCAGGTAGCGCGCCAGCACCGAAGGCCGCTCGAACGCGCCGGGCGCCCACATGCTCGCCGTAGACCAGCGCATGAAATCCGGCGTCGGCGCGACCACGGGCTTCTGTTCGGTCGGCAAGGTAATGATCTGTTTTTCCTTGATGAACTTCACCAGCTCATCGAGCTGCTTGCCGGCCTCCTGCACGAGCGTGTCGGCTTTCGGGTGGTCGCGCTGGATGTCTGCCCAGACGGCTTGCGGGTCGCGGCGCGCATCGATCAGCCGTGCCGTCTTGCGGAACTCGTCCTGCGCTTTGCTCAGCTCGCGGTAGCCGATCTTCAACAGCGTATCAACCGGAATGTCTATGCCTTCATCATAGCGCAGTTTCGCTTCGTAATTTTCCTTGCCGATGGCAAAAGTCGCTGCCGGGTCGGGCTTCGTCTCTTGCAGGTGTTTAAGGTATTTGGCCAGCGCTTCGGCGGCAACCTGGGTTGACTTCTTAAAGTCGGCCTGCAAGCGGTCATCTTTGACGGCGGCAAAAGCTTTCGGCAGGTCGTTCCGCACAAAGTCGAGCGTCCCTTTGAAACCTTCGATGCCGACTTTCAAATAAACGGCGGGCGGATTGTGAACGTTCTGCCGGGCGGCATCGAGAAAGCGCGGCACCAGCTTTTCTTTCGCGAGGATGTGGCGCAGGCGTGAATCCAGCGGCGCATATTCAAACGAGGCGATTTGCAGCAGCGCGCTCGACAGCACATCGTTATAGAGTCCGGGGTTGCGCTCGAAGCTCTTGATCTGCTCAAGCTCCAGCAGGCGCGATTTCATGTTCGAAGCGAGAATCTGGTAATCGAGAATGTCCGACAGCCCCAGCTCAAGCGGCGGAATCTTTTGCAGACGCGCTTGGAATTTCTTGATCGCGGCGATCTCATCATTGATGGCCGCCGTGCTGTAATCTTCGAGCAGCCCGTCCCAGGCATGCAGCCCCGAGGCGGCGGCGGCCGTCGGGTGGCGCAAGTAAAGATCGTTCAGATACTCATCCGCCAGCTTGGGGAAGCCCGCCGCCGCAATTGCGCTCTTGTCTTCGTCCTTCTGCATGATGGCGGCTGATGGGAATGCAGCAGATACAAGAAAGCATGTGAGAATGAAAACGAGAAACGCCGCGCCGCTCTTGCTCTTTGCCTTCATCAGGTTTCCAGTAGCTCCTTTGCTCGCTGGGTCGCCTTGACGACCGCTTTGATCAGCGTCACACGCAGACCGCCTTCTTCCAATTCGAGAATGCCATCAATCGTGCAGCCGGCGGGCGTCGTCACCATGTCTTTGAGCTTGGCCGGATGCTCGGCGGTCTCAAGCACCATCGAACCCGCGCCGACAACGGTTTGCGCCGCCAGCTCTGTCGCCACGTCGCGCGGCAGCCCGACTTTGACGCCGGCCTCGGCGAGCGATTCGATGACGATATAGATGAACGCCGGGCCGCTTGCCGATAGCCCTGTGATGGCGTCCATGTGCTTTTCGTCGGCGACCACGGTGCGCCCGACGGCGTCAAAGATGAACTTGGCCAGTGCGACGTGCTCGCTCCCGGCATTGCTGCCGGGGGCAATCCCCGTCATCCCTTTTCGCAGAAGACTGGGCGTGTTCGGCATAGCGCGGATCACCGGCACCGGCGCGCCGAGATGCTTTTCGATGAACGCTGTGCTGACCGATGCGGCCACAGAGATCAACACCTGTGAGGCGCGCAGCGCTTCGCTGATTTCGACGACGACGCGCGGCACAGTCTGCGGCTTCACAGCGAGGATGATAACGTCCGCCGCCTCTGCCGCCATGCGATTCGACAGCGTGCCGGCCACGCCGAAGCGCTCGCGCATCTGGTCGAGGCGCTGCTGATGGCCGGCGGTGACGGTAACATTTGTAACTTCGATGACGCCGGCTTCGATTAGCCCTTTGATCAGCGTTTCGCCGAGCTTGCCGCAGCCCAGCACGGCGAGCTTTTTATCCTTCAACATTCCATGTACTCCGTCGGTGCTTGCTATGAGTTTGATCATAGCAGACGGCAATGAGAAATGATGAGTGATAAACGTTGAATGATGATCGGACTCGGGAGATCAACCGCCAAGACGCCAAGGACACCAAGAGAAAGCCGCTCGTCTTTGGCATCGGCTTGGCGCTCTTGGCGTCTTGGCGGTTGATTCCTTGTCTTTATTCATCATTTATCGTTCATCATTTCTTTGTGCTAGGCTATTTACATGGCACGTCGCCCGAAGATCAGCAACAGCATACTCGACACCATCGGCCACACGCCGCTGGTACGCCTGAATCGTTTGCCCGCGGCGGGCGCTGCCGAAGTTCTGGCCAAGCTCGAATCATTCAACCCCATGTGCTCGGTCAAAGACCGCATCGGCGCTTCGATGATTCTGGCCGCCGAGCGCGCGGGCCGCATCACGCCCGGCAAGACAACGATCATCGAGCCGACTTCGGGCAATACCGGCATCGGCCTGGCGATGGCCGCCGCCGCCCGAGGTTATCGCTTGATTCTGACGATGCCCGATTCGATGAGCGTCGAGCGGGTTCGCGTCCTGCGGGCGCTCGGCGCCGAAGTCGTGCTGACGCCGGGCGCGCAGGAGATGCAGGGTTCTATCGCCGCCGCCGAGCAGTTAATGAAAGAAACGCCCGATAGCTTTATCCCAATGCAGTTCAGTAACCCCGCCAACCCCGGCATCCATCGCGAGACGACGGCGCTGGAGATTATCGAGGACACCGACGCGCGGCTCGACGCGCTGGTCATCGGCTTCGGCACCGGCGGCACGATCACCGGCGTCGGCGAGGTGATCAAAGACCGCCTGCGCGATGTAACGTTGATCGCCGTCGAGCCGAAAGATTCGCCGCTGCTCTCAGGAGGCAAACCCGCGCCGCACAAGATTCAAGGCATCGGCGCGGGCTTTATTCCGGCGGTGCTTAACATGGAAGTCATTGATCGTATCGTGCCCGTCGAGTACGCCGACGCCAAAGAAACGACGCGGCGGCTAGCGCGCGAGGAAGGCATCCTCTGTGGCGTTTCCTCGGGCGCCATCTGCTGGGCGGCGCTGAAGATTGCCGCCGAGATGGGAGAAGGCAAGCGCGTCGTCACGATCCTGCCCGATTTCGGCGAGCGCTATCTGTCAACCGATGTCTTCGCGTTTGACGAAGAGTGAAGCCGGCTCGAACCGCTCGCCTGCAAGTGATGCCTGACAAATCAGCCAGAATCTGTGCGGTTATTACCGAGTCCGGCGTGGCCGCGGCGCGCGCCGCCATGCAGAGTGCCGCCGCGGTCGCCGACATAATCGAGCTGCGGCTCGATTACCTGCGCGACTTCGATTTCAACAATCCGGACAGATTAAGCGCCTTGCTGGATGACAAACCGCTGCCGGTCATCGTCACCTGTCGCGCGGTTGATGAAGGCGGACAGCAGGAGGTCGCTGAAGCCGTGCGCCTGCGATTGCTCACAGAAGCGTTGCGGCGCGGCGCGGACTATTGCGACATCGAAGCGGCGCATTACGACGAGGGCACGGCAGCGCGATTGGATGCCTCGCGGCTGATCGTTTCTTATCACAACTTCTCGAAAACGCCCGCCGACCTGTCGGCCATCTACGAACGACTGACGCGACGACCCGCGGCAATTCACAAGATCGCCGTGCGCGCGAACGACATCACCGATGCGCTGAGGGTGCTTGGCTTGCTCGACCGCGCCGCCACTGAACATCGCCCGCTGATCGCCATCGCCATGCAGGAAGCCGGTTTGCTCACCAGAATTCTCGGTCCCGTGCGCGGCAGCTTTCTCACCTATGGCTCACTGGCACGCGGCCACGAAAGCGCACCCGGCCAGGTGACCTGCGAGGAGTTGCGTGACCTCTATCGCATTCACCGCTTGACACCCGACACACAGGTTGTCGGCATCGTTGGCCGTCCGGTCTCGCACTCGGCTTCGCCGCAAATGCACAACCGCGCCTTTCAAGAGATGGGATTGGATTTCGTTTACCTGCCTTTTGAAGTGAATGAGGTTGGCGAATTCTTCAAGCGCCTTGTTCGTCCCGCGACCCGCGAGATTGATTGGCCGTTGCGCGGCTTCAGCGTCACCATCCCGCATAAAGCGGCGGTGATTCCCTTCCTTGATGAGCTGGATGAAACGGCGCGGCGCATCGGCGCAGTGAACACCGTCGTCATCAAAGGCGAGCGGTTGATTGGTTATAACACCGACGCCGATGGCGCGATGGCACCGCTTGAGGCGGTCACTGATTTGCGGCAGGCGCGTTGCGCGGTGATCGGCACCGGAGGCTCGGCGCGCGCCCTCGTCTTCGGGCTGCGCGAGCGCGGCGCGCGGGTGACGCTCTTTGCCCGCAATCCGGCAAAAGCCGCCGCGCTCGCTAACGAATTCGACCTCGCGGCTCACCCCGTCGAATCGTTGGCCACAAGCGACGCCGAGATCATCATCAACACGACGCCCGTCGGCATGCTGAATCACGACGAAGGCACGAGCCTCGTTCGCCGCGATGTTTGGGCCGACCGCAAGATCGCCTATGACCTGATCTACAATCCGCCGGAGACCCGCTTTCTCGCTGACGCCCGCCTGCACGGTTGTGTAACGATCAACGGCGTCGAGATGCTGGCGGCGCAGGCGGCGCGGCAGTTTGAATTATGGACGGGCCGTAAACCGCCCATTGAAGTGCTGCGCGCCGCCATCCTTGAAAAGGTAAACCCGGCTTAGAGCCGAATTCATTCGGGTGTAGCGCAATCTATTAGATTGCCCGAGCCACAGCGCAAGCTAACAGATTGCGCTACATGGTAAACCCAATCGAAACGGCTTAAAGTATGCGCCGGGTGATCTGCCGCAAGGCTTCTACTTTACCTGCGCTTCCTGGGCGGTTGCTGCGAGCAGCCGTTTCAGCGTCGGCGCGATCAAATCAATGCCGCGCTCGCCCGCCGCAAACCCACGCAGCTTGCCTTCGGCGTCAAACAGGTAATAAGCCGGCACGTAGCCCTGGTCATTTTGAAAGGCGTCGCGCAGCCGGTGCTCGTTATCAATCGCACAGGCTTCTTCGATGCCATAGCTGGCAATCGCCTCGCGCACGCCGCTCAACTCAACGTCTGCCGGGTAGCGCGGCATGTGAACGGCGATGACCCGCAATCCGTCGCCGCGGTGCGCCTCGCGCCACTCGGCGACGCGGGGCAGGTTCTCTTTGCAGATGCCGCAGCTCTGCGACCAGAAATGCACCAGGGTCAGGCGGGCCGGCTCGCCAGGCGCTTCCGCGGCGTTGCCGTTAATCCACGCGGTCGCGCCGTCGAGCGCCGGCATCGGCGTGTTAATTCTCATTGGCATCTTGACTACCTCGACTTGATCTAACCGGGTTGATAGACGAATGGGCGATGAAGGCTTGCGCGCTCATCGCCCATCAATCGGATTGGAGTTGATCGTTAAGCGCCGAGCGTCTTCTGACCCGGACGCCACTCCGCCTGGCAGAGGCCGCCGGTCTGCAACGCCTGAATGACGCGCAAGGTCTCTTCCGCCGAGCGCCCGATGTTCAGGTCGTGAACGACCTTGTAACGCAGGACGCCTTCAGGATCGATGACGAAGAGGCCGCGCAGGGCGATGCCTTTGTCTTCGATCAGCACGCCGTAATCGCGCGCCACCGTGCCGGTAATGTCCGAGGCCAGCGGGTAACGCAGCCCTTCGACGCCGCCGCTGTCGCGCGGCGTCCGCAGCCAGGCGCGATGCGAGTAGACCGAATCCGTGGAAACGCCGACGATTTCGGCGTTGATCGCTTCGAAATCATCGTAACGGTCGCTGAAGGTCGTCAGCTCCGTCGGGCAGACGAAAGTGAAGTCGAGCGGATAAAACAGCAGCACCACCCACTTGCCTTGATAGTCGGAGAGCTTGACGCTG
This sequence comes from Blastocatellia bacterium, assembly GCA_035275065.1. Taxonomy (NCBI): domain Bacteria; kingdom Pseudomonadati; phylum Acidobacteriota; class Blastocatellia; species Blastocatellia bacterium. The sequence continues at coordinate 30,426 of DATENM010000145.1, read as the reverse complement.
GCGTCCAGCTTCTCGATGTTGCGGGTTGACGCCATTTCAAAATCAGGCGCCGGTTGGCCGATCTGAGCTTTCTCAATTGACTTTGCAGTTGCTGACATCTTTCCTCCCTCAATTTGAATTACCATGTCGCGGCAAAAAACCTGGCCGCATCAATCATTGCGTGAACGTCCGTATTAATCCGCACGGCAGTCGGGACAGAGGCCGAGCAGCGTCAGATGAATGCTCGCGGGCTTGAAGCGCGTGCGCCGCGCCGCCGCGCGCATCAGCTCGACGGTCTCCGCCAGGTCGAAGTCTACGAGCTTGCCGCAGCCTGTGCAGACGGCGTGGTCGTGGCGGCTGGTCTCGCTGTCGTAGCGGCTGGCGGCGTTGCCGAAAGTGATTTCGAGGATCAGGCCGGCGTCCTTCAGATAGCGCAGCGAGTTGTACACCGTCGCGTAGCTGATGGTCGGCAGGCGCTTTTTGGCCTCGTCGAAGACTTCGGCGGCAGTCGGGTGATGCTCGGCGTCGGTGACGACTTGGAGCACAACCTCGCGCTGCGGAGTCAGGTTAGCATTGCGGGCTGTGCCCATCGGTTTTCCGTGAACTGCCATAACGATATTTAGAATAATTCTAAATCTAATCCCTGTCAAGGCCGAAATGCTCGCTTCGCCTTGACTTCGACCGGCGCTTGGCATACATCATAATTATGTGTAGTTAAATCTTTGACTGGAGGAAAGCCAATGGCTGTAGAAGTAGGCGACATGGCGCCCGACTTTGAGCTGCCGAGCCACAACGGCAACAAAGTCAAGCTGTCCGACTTTCGCGGCAAGAAGAACGTCTTCATCGCGTTCTACCCGCTGGCCTGGACACCGGTTTGAACCGTACAGATGCCCTCGTATGAGGCTGATCTCAGCCGCTTCGAGGAGCGTGATACCCACGTGCTGGGTATATCGATTGACTCCGTTCCCTGCAACAAAGCCTGGGCCAAGAGCCTCGGCGGCATCTCCTACGATCTCCTTTCAGACTTTGAGCCCAAAGGCGCGGTGGCGCAACAGTATGGCGCTTACCGGCCCGAAGGCTATTCCGAGCGCGCCCTGTTTGTCATCGACAAGGACGGCAAGATCGCCTACAAAGACATTCACGCAATCGGCGACCAGCCCGACAACGAAGTCATCCACGACGTGCTGAGAAAGCTCGATTGAAAGCCGGCGGACGCTGATCACCAGGAAGGATGAGCGACGCCCTGCGCGAATCGTTTTTGTCGGCTCGTCAACGCGCCGGCTCATCCTTCCTACAACGTCACGACTGAAGAGATACGATGATGTCCCAACTGTCCCGCAAGTGTGTGCCGTTCACCCCTTTTGACCGCGAGCTGTCACGTGCCGCGATTGCCATCGTCACGGCGGCGGGCGTCCACCGCAAGGATCAACCGCCCTTCAACATTGCCGACGATCTGGGCGACCTGAGCCTCCGCGTCATCGGCGCCGACGCCCAGGCCGGCGATCTGATGGTGACGCATCACCACTACGACCATACGGACGCCGACCGCGACATCAACGTGGTCTTTCCCATAGACGCGCTGCGCGCCCTGATTGCCGAAGGCATCGTCGGCGGTGAAGCCCGCGAGCACGTCGGTTACATGGGCTATACCATGCAGCTCAAGCGCATGTATGACGAGACCGCGCCGCAGATTGCCGAAGAGATTGACCGAAAGTCGCGTGCTGATGCCGTGATCCTGACCGGCGGCTGACCGAACGTTTGCCACCGCACGGTCGTTGCGGTGCAACGAGAGATCGAAATGCGCGGCATCCCGACGGTGCTGATTACCGTAAGCCCGGAGGTTTCTAAGCAGATGCGCCCGCCGCGCGCCATGTCCCCCAGAGGCTTCAAGATTGGCAATTCGATGGGCCGGCCCGAGATGGCCGGCCTGCACAAGCAGGTCTTGCGCGATGCCTTGAGCTTACTGGCGGGGCCGGCGCGTCCCGGCGAAGTCATCGAATTCGACTACCCGGAATACGGCGGCGACGAGTAGTCCCCCCGGGTGGGCGGGACTATTTGTTCTCGTTGATCTTCATGCCGAGGAAGGTCCCGGCGCTGATCCCCATCAACCCTAAGAGCGTCTCACTGAACTGCGGCATCGCCAGGACTTTGTACACCTGTACGATGAAGATAATGCCCAGCACCAGCGTCCACACGGCGTTTTGGAAGCGGTGGAAGCTCACGCCAGTCTTGTCCGTGATGATGTCATACCACCAGTGCCCGGTGGTCGGCTCGGCGGCGGGCGGAGCCGGTGGCGCACCGCCCGCGGGCGGGGCCGCCGCATTCGCCGCGCTGCCCGCATCGAGCGCGGCTGAGCCGACGACCTGGCCGGCGCTGATTCCGAGCAGCACGAGAACGGTCCCGGTAATCGACGTGCTGAAATCTCCCGTGATAATCCCAATCAGCAGGTAGCAGGCCAGGATGATAAAAAACCACCAGGCCGCCTGCGTGCGGGCAAGACTAAACGCTTTGCGCACATTATTCGGCAGCGGGTCCCCCGGTTCGCGCAGGACATCACTCCGTTTAGCGAGCACCAGGAACCCCACGAGCAGCGCAAGGAATAAAAGCAGCCAGAAAATGAACCACCCGGCCGGAACGACCTTGAGGTTGACCTTCTGATTGGAGTCCACCGCATACTCCCCGTCCAGGCCGACACTGACGTCGGTTGGCCTCGGGGACAAGGAAGGCGATCCCAGAATGAACGTCCAGACATCTCTCGAGTCGTCCGTGCGCTTGAGCGGGAAGACCAGCCGTTGACCTTTCGGATCGGTCGGCGGGAAAGGCGTGAGGTTCTTTACGGGCCTCCCATTTAAGAACAGGACGATCTGCTTGTGCGGTGTCGTGCATTGCGCCCTTTGCATCAAGGTGTCTAAATTATTGACCTCCAGCGTCAGATCGTCTCCGAGTTGCACCTCGGGTGGCTCACGCGGGGGGGCCGCCTGGTCCTTCGGCTCCCCGATGCGATTACCCTTGAATACGTTCGTCACGGTGACGTCCTTGAGATCGGGGCAGCCGGTCGTCGTAGGGACTGTCGAAGTTGTCGTCGAGGTCGTCGTACCGCCGGCCTGGGTGTTGGTGTTGTTAGTGTTGGCGGTCGTGCTGGTGCGGGTGCCGCTGCTGTTGGTGTTGCCGCTGGTGTTGCTGTTGGTGTTCTGCGCCACGGCAACGACGGCGATGAGCACGATCACAAACAAAACGAGCAGCCAGGGCGGCTGCTTGAACGAGGGCGCGCGTGATTCTGTTTGCATAGGGGCTCCTTCGCGTCCTTAGATAAGCGACTTACAAGTCTTTGGGGGAACACTAGAGGCGGGTGGACAATATTACAAAGCGGCAGGGCTGTCAATAACTTCTTGATGACGCCTCACCCCCCGTGCGGCTATGGTTTCGCCGTCGGAGCGCATTAAGCCGGGCGCAGATCAACATGCGCCGGCGCTGTCGCGTAGAATGAAAGGGCGGCCTGAAGCGTCAGGGCCTCAGGCCGCCCTTTCATTGATGCGCCGGGAGCAGAAAACCTACTTCGCCTTTTCCTTCAACAGCTCGCCAATCTTGTCATAGAGCCGGCTGCCGCGCAGCCCCGAAGCGCGGATGATTCCCTGCTGATCGATCAAAAAAGTGGCCGGGATTGCATGCACGTTGTAGAGCTGGGCGATGCGGTTATTCCAGCCCTTGCCGTCGTAGAATTGCGGCCAGGTGACGCGCTCTTCTTTGACATACTGGTCAAAGGCTTTGCGGTTGTCGTCCAGATTGACGCCGATGATGACGAAGTTCTCTTTCTGATACTTCTCCCAGACGCGCTTGACCGCGGGCATCTCGGCGCGACACGGGCCGCACCAGCTCGCCCAGAAATCGAGCAGCACGATCTTGCCTTTGAGCTTGTCGAGCGACAACAACTCGCCCGTAGCCGAGGTCACTTTGAATGGCATGGCGAAGCGCGCGCTGACGAGCTTCGGGTTGGCAATGATCGCCCGCACGGCTTCGGCTTCGACCGCCTGCGGGCTTTTTTCGAGGTAGGTCTTCAAGGCCGCGACGCCTTCTTCGGTCTTGCCGGCCTTGAGCAGCGCGTAACCGAGATTGTAATAGGCTTGGAGAATCTTGCCTTCACTGACTTCAATCGAGCGCTTGAACATGGCGGCGGCTTCGGCAAACAACGACTTATCGTCCGCGAAATAGAAGGCAACGCCCGCCAGATTGTACAACTCGGCCTTGCTCGGCGAAGCCAGCTCGGCGCCCTGGCGATAGGCGGCGGCGGCCTCTTTGTATTTGTTCATCTGCATATTGCTCTGACCAATAAGCGTGAAGCATTCGACGCACTGATCGTTCTTGAGCTTGGCGGCGCGCGTCAGCTCTTTGACCGCGTCATCGAGCTTGCCCTGGCGCAGCAGGACGCGGCCCTGAGCGAAGGCTTTGCCGAATTCGTCATCGGTCTCGAAGGCCGGGTTGTGAAAAGTCTCCTGAGCAAAAGCAGAGACAGCCAGCAAGGTGGCCGCAATCATGGCAAACAGGCAATGGCGAAAACTCGTCTTCATTATAAATCCTTCGATCAGGACACGGCCTCATTTGCCCAACGGGCCGCGTCAATTGAGTTGTAGTTCGAGGGCGCTGCCGCTCTCTGTGACCCCGAGGCGAGCGCCAATCAGCTTGAGACCTGTCGTGCGAATCACGCTGTCAGGCACGATAAAGAATAGCATTCCCCGCCGCGATTCGCCCATAGCCAGCGGCGCACTGGTGTCGAGCAAGTAGGCCGCAAAATCTTCCCGCGATTTCTTATAGCCCGATTTATTATAGGTCGAGATGCCATAGTATTTAATCAACCGCCCGAAGGCGCGTTTGGCATCGGCGGCCTTGTACGCATGGCCGTCAGAGGTGCGCAGCTCGAAGCGCGCCTTGTGCAGGTCGAGCGGTTGGGCTGTCTGGTTGACCACCGTCACGTTTACCGGCAGCACGCCCGCCAGCACCAGGTTGGCGTCGAAAGTCGCCAACAGAAAATCTTCGTCTCGCACGGCGGCAGCCTGCATGCGAACGCTGGCGGTGTGGGCTGTCGGCGCATCGGCAAGGGGTGGCAACGTCACCTCACTCTTAACGTTGAACGGCTTGCCGCCGCCGCAGCCGACAAACAAGAGCAATGTCAGGCCAATCGTGATCGCCGCCAGCAAATAGATTCCCCGCTTCATCAGGCTGATGCTAGTCGAGCGGCTTTTGAGTGTCAACTTGCGACGCTTTCCGGCGATGTGCTAACGTGAGTGTTTTAAGTACCCGGCGCGTTTTCCGCCTGTGCGAGACGCGCGTAGAAAAGGCGAAGCAAGTGACCGACGGGCACCGCTTATGATTCGTACCTACAAAGGCATCACGCCGCATATTGCGCAGACGGCATTCATCGAAGCGAGCGCCCAGATCATCGGTGACGTCCACGTCGGCGAGCAGTCGAGCGTCTGGTTCAACTGTGTGCTGCGCGGCGATGTGTATCACATCCGCGTCGGCAGCCACAGCAACATTCAAGACGGCACAATCATTCACGTGACCAGCGGGCGGTTCGCTACGATCATCGGCGACGGTGTCACGGTCGGGCACGCGGCGGTGCTGCACGGCTGCACGATCAAGGATCGCGTGCTGGTCGGCATCGGCGCAATCGTCCTCGACAACGTCACGGTCGGCGAAGAATCGTTTATCGCCGCCGGGTCGCTGGTGACGCCGGGGACGGTGATCCCGCCGCGCTCGATGGTCATGGGATCACCGGCCAAAGTGCGGCGCGCAGTCACCGACGAAGAGGTCGCGCTAATCAATCGCCACTGGCAGAGCTACGTCGAGTACAAGGCGACTTATCAGGCAGAGTTCGGCGGTTGATTCACAGACGGCGCGGCAGGCGCGGTATCCGTTCGCACTATAACTACTATCCGGCGGCGGTCGGCGGTCAGCCTTCGGCAGTCGTCATTGGGAATTATGCTTGACACTTTAGGGACATTGAAACGCACGAAGTATTGCGGCGAGCTTCGCCCGGAGCACGCCGGAGAAATGGTCTGCCTGATGGGCTGGGTGCACAACCGGCGCGATTTCGGCAAGCTGACGTTCATTGACCTGCGCGACCGCCTTGGCGTCGTGCAGGTCGTCTTTGACGAGGAAAAGAACCCGGAAGCGCACCAGCGCGCCAAGGAGCTGCGCAGCGAATTCGTCATCGCCGTCGTCGGCAAGGTCGTCATGCGCGACAAGGATCAGACCAACGCGAAGATTAAGACCGGACGCATCGAAGTCAAGGCGCGCGAGCTGTACCTCCTTAACGAAGCCAAGACGCCGCCCTTCTCGATGGATTCGAGCCGCGAGAACGAAGAGATACGCCTGAAGTATCGCTACCTCGACCTGCGCCGCGAGAAGATGCAATACAACATCCGCCTGCGCCACCGCGCCACCATCGCCGTCCGCAAGTATATGGACGAGCATGGCTTCTACGAGATCGAAACGCCGATGCTGATCAAGACGACGCCCGAGGGCGCGCGCGATTACATCGTGCCGAGCCGTCTATGGAAGGGCCGCTTCTACGCGCTGCCGCAGTCGCCGCAGATCTTCAAGCAACTGCTGATGGTCGCCGGCTACGACAAATATTTTCAGATCGCCCGCTGCTTCCGTGACGAAGACGCGCGCGCCGACCGCCAGCCGGAGTTCTCGCAGATCGATATCGAGATGAGCTTCATTCGCCCCGACGACCTCTTCAAGACGCTCGAACCGATGTTCGTCGAGATGGCGAAGCTGATTGAGGTGAAGGTAGAAATCCCCTTCCCGCGCATGAGCTACACCGACGCCATGCGCCGCTTTGGCACCGACAAGCCGGACACGCGCTTCGCGATGGAGTTGCAGGATTTGGGCACAGCGCTGGCGGGCACAGAGTTCGCGCCTTACAAGGCGGCGCTCGAATCCGGCGGCCAGGTCAAAGCCATCACCGTCAAAGGCGGCGCGAAGTATTCGCGCAAACAGCTCGACGAGCTTGCCGAAATCGCCAAGCGTTACGGCGCCGGCGGCATGGCGACCATCAAGATCGCGGACACCGGCGAAGTGACCTCGTCGCTTACGAAAGCGCTGGGCGAAGAGAAGGTCGCAGAACTGGCTTCCACAGCCGGTTGCGCGGCGGGCGACGGTATGCTCATTGTCGGCGGCAAAGCGTCTGCGGTTGCCGCGGCGCTTAGCGCCTTGCGGCTCGAAGTCGCCGAGCGCGAGAACCTGATCGATCAGAGCCGGTTCAATTTCCTCTGGGTGGTTGACTTCCCGATGTTCGAGTACCACGAGGACGAGGGCCGCTGGTACGCCATGCATCATCCGTTTACGAGCCCGCACGACGAAGACTTGCCGATGCTCGAAAGCGATCCGGGCCGTGTGCGTGCGAAGGCGTATGACCTGGTGTTGAATGGCACCGAGCTGGGCAGCGGTTCAATCCGTATCCACTCGCGAGATTTGCAGCGCAGCATTTTCAAGGTGCTGGGCCTGACCGAAGAAGAAACGCGGCAGAAGTTCGGCTTCCTGCTCGACGCGCTCGAATACGGCACGCCGCCGCATGGCGGCATCGCTTTCGGCTTCGACCGCCTGGTGATGCTGCTGGCGCGCGAGAAATCGATCCGTGATGTCATGGCCTTCCCGAAGACGGCGAGCGCCGTGGACTTGATGAACGACGCGCCCGGCACGGTCTCCGAAGACCAACTGCGCGAGCTGCACATTCGCATCGCTGATTGAAGGTCGAGTCCACCACTATAATACTTAACGCGAGAGCCATGGAACGCCATCACAGCGTCCCGTGGCTCTCGGCTTTTCAGGCAACGCCCGATGCGTTGACCTTCCGAAAACATGGGTTTAGACTTACCCACAGCTGCCCGTACCCGCACCGTCCCAACTCGGAGGAAGTTATGCGACGGCTCATCTGCTGTGTCACCCTGCTCTCGTTCATCTTCGCCTGCTCATATGCTGCCCTCGAAATGCGCCCGGCGTTGCCATTCGCAAGCTCGGCTATGGCGGCCAGCGCGGCGGCTCCTGAAGACATCGTCCCCCTGCCCTTCGACACGCTGCTGACTGGCACGATTCCGCCGCGTAGCCCAGACGCCTGTGGGCTGGGGCAGACGGAGTACGCGATTCAGTACCCCGGCGGCGCGACGCAGATCAAAATAGAGATCAGCACGCCTTCCAGACTCGACCTGAGTATTTTCGCACGCTTTGGTCAGAGGGCGATCACAGACGATGGCAGAATCGTCGCCGATTTCTCCGCCAGAGGAGGCGCGCCGCTTACCTTTCCCGTGACGGGACCACACCTGTTCGAGGCGGGCACTTACTTCATCGCCGTGGGCAATTGCAGTCCGGAGATGGCAACCTATACCATTCGCGCGTCGCTGCTCGTGCCGCCCGACGCTGACACCGTAGAGCTACCCTTAATTCAGTTTCCAGCCGTCACCACATTCGGCGAAATCCCTGCCGCGACGCCCGGCTCCTGCTCGCTGGGCCGTACGCAATATAAAGTCACCACGCCCCCAGCCGGCCCTTGCGGCGTCGTCGTCCTGGTCGGCTTCGGCGCGCAGAGCAATCAAAGCATCAACATCTATATCCGGCGCGATCAGCGAGTGGCCGTGGAAGATGGGCGGATCATCGCCGACATGACGACGACCGCTCCGAGGAATTCTCAATTTATTAGCGTGCCGTCGGGCGGCACCTTCTTCATCGCCATCGGCAACTGTTCGCTGGGGACGGCCGATTACGTCATATCGCTGAATCAAGTGATCGCCGACCCGGTACTGGATATACCGCTCGTCAATGGTTGCCATCTCCTGCGCAACCCGACGGGGTCATTCGTCTTAGAGGTCTTTGGCTCGAACATCAAAGAGGGCGCGACGGTCACGGTCGGTGGCGTGTCGCCCAAGAAAGTTAAGTTCGTCGAGCTTGAGCCTGGGACAACCAACCACTACCGAATCATTCGCCTGGTGAAGAGGTTCTGCGGCAACTTGCCCGGCAATATCGTCGTGAGCAACCCACCCGGCCCCTGTGGCAGCATCAGCACTGCTTTCTTCTGTAATCAAGTTTGCGCCAATTAGTTGTTCGAGATATTCGATTTCGATTTGACGATGGTGCCGTTCAACGGGTGTGCGCCGTCAGACTCAATGATGATCTTCTCTTGAGTGGCGGCCTTCGCCGTGCCCATCGTCGCCGCGTCGAAGGCGCGATTCTTTTCAAAGTCCCAGCCCTTCTGAATCGCCCCGCCGACCGCGCCGTTGATCGTGACCCAGCAAGTCTTCACAGTCGGACTCGCCGCGGCACTCCTGTTTTTGTCGGGCAGCGACACGATCAGGTAGTAGGAGCCTTTCGGCAAGACGCCGAAATCGAACTTGCCATTTTGATCCGTCGTCCGCGCGGCAGGCGAACCGCCGGGATTTCTTCCGAGCTTCACGTCAACGCCTTTCAGCGGCGCTCCCGGCACGGCTTGCGGCCCGGTTTGCGTAGCCACCGGCTGCGGCGTGGCCGTGATGATTGTCGAGAGCAGACAGAGCGCGGTGAAGACCAGCGCCGGCAGCGCATGTAAAGGGATCGCGTTTCGTTTAACCATTGCAAAGCTCCTTATGTCATCCGTCCTGAGGCGCTCCTGGCTTCATGGCGGTAAACCGGATTCGTCGTCTCAATCAGGGGAGTTCGTTTCTGGGTAGAATCATAACATACGTACGAATGGCGTAGCGGAGTTAGATTCGCGGGCAAAGCGGGCCGCACGGTCCGGCGCCGCCACTCATAAGGATCAAAGGCGACGAAGATACTCGCGCGTGCGGTCGGTGATGTTGCCGGCGTAGAGGTCCGAAATGACGGCGACGCTGTCGGCACCTGCGGCGATGACGGCGGGCGCAGTCTCAAGCGTGATGCCGCCGATGGCGACCAGTGGCTTCGTCAGGCGAGATTTTAATCCCCCAATCAACTCAAAGCCAACTACCGGGTCGGCCTTCTCTTTTGTCGTCGTCTGAAAGACGGGGCCGATGGCCAGGTAATCCACCGGCGTAGAATCGGCTTCCAGAGCCTGTTCGACGTTGTGCGTCGAATAGCCGACGATGCGGCTGGCGCCCATCAGGGCCCGCGCCCGCCGGGGCGGCAGGTCGTCCTGGCCGAGATGTACACCGTCGGCGTCAACGGCGAGCGCGATGTCTACGCGGTCATTGATGATGAGGCGGACGCCGAGGGCGCGGGCGACTCGCATCGCCTCGCGCGCGGCGTCGTAGAACTCACGGGGCGAAGCGAGCTTCTCGCGCAACTGCACAATGGTCGCGCCGCCAGCCGCCAGGCGCTCAACTTGTTCGGCGTGCGTCAGGCCGCTCAGTCGCGTGTCTGTGATGGGATAAAGTTTAGGCAGCGTGAAGGTCATCGCTCAACATCCGGCGGGGCCGCCGGTCATTCGCCCGCGCTGGCCTTCTGCTCGGATTTCTTCGCCGCCCTGGCGGGGATGAAGCGCTCCATAAATTTCGTAGACATCTTGCCCGCTTGAAAGTCGGCGTCGGCGAGAATCCGCTGGTCGAGGGGGATACTGGTTTCGATCCCTTCGACGATGAAGGCTTCCAGCGCCCGGCGCATTCGCGCGATGGCCATGTCGCGCGTGCGGTGGTGGACGATCAACTTGGCGATCAGCGAATCGTAATGCGGCGGCACGAACCACCCCGGATAAGCCGCCGTGTCAATGCGCACACCGGGGCCACCCGGCAGGTTCAGCGTCGTAATCAACCCCGGCGACGGCGCATAGGTGGTCGGCGATTCGGCGTTGATACGGCACTCGATGGAATGGCCGCTAAAGCCAATCTCGTCCTGCTCGAACTCCAGCGGGTAGCCGGCAGCGATCAGTATCTGCTCGCGCACCAGATCGGTGTTGGTCACAAACTCGGTCACCGGATGCTCGACCTGTATGCGCGTGTTCATCTCCATGAAGTAATAATTCAGGTTCTCGTCGAGCAAGAACTCAATGGTGCCGGCGTTAACGTAGCCGATTTCGCGACACGCCTGCACCGCCGCTTCGCCCATCGCCTGCCTGAGCGCAGGGGTCAGCGCCGGCGACGGCGATTCTTCGATCAGCTTCTGGTGACGGCGCTGGATCGAGCATTCACGCTCGCCAAGATGCACCACGTTGCCGAGCGTGTCGCCCATGACCTGAATCTCGATGTGGCGCGCGACCTCGATATATTTTTCGATGTAGACCGCGGGATTGTTAAAAGCGACTTCCGCCTCGTGACGCGCCGCAGGCAGCGCCGTCAGCAGCTCAGAGGGATTGCGGACGATGCGCATACCGCGACCGCCGCCGCCGGCGGATGCTTTGATGATCACCGGGTAACCGATACTTGCGGCAATGCGGATTGCTTCCTCTTCTTCTTCGATAATGCCATCGTAGCCGGGCGTGATCGGCATGCCGGCAGCCTTCATCGCCGCCCGCGCCTGCGCTTTGTCGCCCATCAGCTTGATCGTTTCGGGGCGCGGGCCGATGAATTTAATGTTGCAGGCTTCGCAGACTTCGGCAAAGTAAGCGTTCTCGGCGAGAAAGCCATAGCCCGGATGGATGGCGTCAACGTTGGCGATCTCGGCGGCGGAAATGATGGCGGGAATATTCAGGTAGCTCTTCGCCGAAGGCGCCGGCCCAATGCAAATGGCGGCGTCGGCGAAGCGCACGTGCAGCGCGTCGCGGTCAGCTTCCGAATACACCGCAACCGTCGGAATGCCAAGCTCCTTGCACGCCCAGATGACGCGCATGGCAATCTCTCCGCGATTGGCGATGAGAATTTTTTTAAACATAGGAGTCAGGAGTCAGGAGTCAGGAGTCAGGAGTCAGAATAAAAGTGGGGGCGAGGCCGGCCCCTTTCCATTCTGACTTCGGTCTTCTGACTCCTGACTTCTAGGTCGTTATCCCAAACAGCGGCTGGCCGTATTCGACGGGCTGGCCGTTCTGGACGTAGATTTCGGCGATCACGCCGCTGATTTCAGCCTGAATCTCGTTCATCAGCTTCATCGCTTCGATGATGCAAACGACCTGATCGGCTTCGACGCGGTCGCCGACATTGACAAACGGCTTGGCTTGCGGCGAGGCCGCGCGATAAAACGTGCCGACGATAGGCGATCTAATGAGGTGCTGCGCGGACTCAGTCTTCGGCGGCTCGGGCCGGGCCGGCGGAGGCGCCGGGGGGGAAGGTTGGGCGGCGGCAGGCGCGACGGTTTCCGTTACGACCGGCATCGGCGCCGAGAGGATGACCGGCGTCGGCGCCGCCTGAATTACCGCCGGCTCTTTGAAGCGGCTGATGTGCAGCCGAAAGCCGTCGTGCTCGATCTCGAACTCGGCGAAGCCCTTTTCGCTCACCAGCTCGATTAGCTTTTTGACCTCTTTCAAATCCATCGTTTGCCCTCAAAGATGCGGGTTTCTGATTTCTGGTTATTGTAGATCGCGTTGTCCGATCAACCAGGAACCAGGAACTAGAAACCAGAAACTAACACGCCGGCTCAATAAGCGAAAGCCCCAACCGCGTGCGGCTGAGGCTTTCAATCATACAACGAAGGCTCAACCAACCGCCCGCCTGCTGGTGCCGCGCGCGTTGGCCGAGCTTAGGCCTTCGCTTGATCCTTTTTGAACCGACCGAGCAGGCCGCGCTTCTTCTTGGCCTCGGGCTTGGCCTCTTCCTTGACGGGCGCGACTTCGCTGCCAATCAATTCGATCAAGGCCATTTCAGCGCCATCGCCGCGGCGGGTGCCGAGCTTGAGGATGCGCGTATAACCGCCGGGGCGCTCGGTGTAGCGCGCGGCGATTTCATCAAACAGCTTGTCAACGGCGGCGACGCCGGCCGTACGCGGCGCGCGCGGGCGCTTGTAGCCGCCGTCCGGCGTGCGGTTGGCGTTGCCGCTGTGAAAGTAGGCCGCCGCCTGACGCCGCAAGTGCAGCGCCTGCTCCGGCCCTTCGGCTGTAAGCGCGCGCTTGCCCAGCGTGATGACGCGCTCGGCGTACGGGCGCAACTCTTTGGCCTTCGGCAGCGTCGTGATCAGGCGCTCTTCAACCATCAGCGAAGTGCAGAGGTTGCGCAGCATCGATAACCGATGCTCGGTCTTGCGCCCCAGTTTTCTATGAGCCACTTTATGTCGCATAACAAACCCCAGGAAAGAAAATCATGAATGATGAATGATGAATGATGAACCAGGAACGGTGAATACAGTCGAGCCATTCAGCGTTCATCATTCATCGTTCATCGTTTCCCTTTAGGCGGTGGCCTCGTCAATCAGCCGCCCGTGATCGTCAAAGCGCATGCCGAGATGCAACCCCATGGACTGCAAAATCTCCTTGATCTCGTTCAGCGACTTGCGCCCGAAATTCTTGGTCTTCAACATCTCGGCTTCGCTCTTCTGCACCAGCTCGCGGATGGTGCGAATGTCGGCGTTCTTCAGGCAGTTGTACGAGCGCACGCTCAGTTCCAACTCGTCCACCGAGCGGTCGAGATTTTCGTTGAAAGCGCCGCGCTCGCCGCCTTCGGCATCGCCGTCGGCATGGTCGGGCTCTTCCTCGAAGTTGATGAAGATCTGCATGTGATCTTTGATCAACTTGGCGGCCAGGCCGATGGCGTTGGCCGGCTGCACCGAGCCGTTCGTCCAGACTTCAATCGTCAGCTTGTCGTAATCGGTGTCCTGCCCGAGGCGCGCCGAATCGACCGTGTAGTTGACTTTCTTGACCGGCGAATGCACCGAATCAATGGGGATATAGCCGACGGCCAGGTCCTCGTCGTAATTGCGCTCGGCGCTGACATAACCACGGCCCCGCTTCAAGCGCATCTCAATGGCCAAGCTTCCGCCTTCGGAAACCGTCGCGATGTGGACGTTGGGATCGAGAATTTCGACTTCGCTGTCGGTTTCAATCTCGCCCGAAAGCATCTCGCCCGGCACGGTGCGCTCGACGCGCAAGGTCTTCGGCCCCAGCCCGTGCAGCTTGAACGGGATGCGTTTGAGGTTGAGGATGATGTCGGTGGCGTCTTCGACGACGCCGGGGATCGAAGAGAACTCGTGCAGCACGCCTTCGATCTTGATCGCCGTGATGGCCGCGCCTTCGACCGACGAGAGCAGCGAACGGCGCAGACAGTTGCCGATAGTCGTCCCGAACCCGCGTTCGAACGGCTGCGCGTAGAATTTGCCGTAGCGGCTGGTCGCCGTCTCCGATTCAGAGGCGAGGCGCTTGGGCTTCTGGAATCCAATCATGAATTGGGTTTCGGTGTTGGTCATTGCTTCCCCTCAAACAGGTTATAGGTGTTGGGTGTCATGAGCTGATTCGCGGCGACTGCCCGCCCGCGTTCCAGCCGATGACACCCAACACCCTGCGTGAACTACTTGGAATAAAGCTCGACGATAAGTTGTTCGTTGATATTCTGGCCAATGTCTTCACGACGCGGCAAGGCAACGACGCGGCCACGCATGTCATCAGCAGAGATAACTTCGAGCCAGCCCGGGCGGCCGCGCCCCGATGCCGTCTGGAAGGCGCTCTGAATGTGCCCATTGGCGCGGCTGCCTTCGCGGATGGTGATTTCATCGCCGACCTTGACCTGGAAGCTTGGGATATCCACTTTGCGGCCATTGACGAGGACGTGACCGTGGCTGACTAACTGCCGCGCTTGCGGGCGCGACATCGCATAGCCGAGACGATAGACGACGTTGTCGAGGCGACGCTCAAGCAAAGCGAGCAAGTTCTCGCCCGTGACGCCTTTGGTACGCACGGCGCGCTCGAAATAGAGCCGGAACTGGCGCTCCAGCATGCCATAAATGCGCTTGACCTTCTGCTTCTCGCGCAATTGCTCGCCGTAGCCGATGAGCTTGGCACGGCGGACGTTGCGGCCGTGCTGACCGGGCGGCTGGGTGCCGCGTTTTTCAATCGGGCAGCTCGGCTTGTAGCACCGCTCGCCCTTCAAAAACAGCTTCATTCCTTCCCGGCGGCACAAACGGCACACCGGGCCACGATATCTAGCCAATGCGTTCTCCCTCCATCTACCGTCCCTCGCGGGAACCGGCAAAAGTTTACAAGCCCTCCGAATTTTGGATTTTAGATTTTAGATTTTGGATTCCGGGAAGACGTGCATTGAGTTGAACTCGTGCGCTTCTGCCAATCTAAAATCCAAAATCGCAAATCCAAAATTGAACGGCTCTTCTTCCTTTAAGGCGCGCAGGCGGCGTCAGGCCGGCGCGCGCCCGAACATGAAATCAAGTAAGAGCAGGCCGCGCCGGCCCGCTCTTTGAAAAATCTCTGACTAAACGCGACGACGCTTCGGCGGGCGGCAGCCGTTGTGGGGGATCGGCGTGACGTCACGAATGATCGACACGTTGATGCCGGCGGACTGGATCGCGCGCACCGCCGATTCGCGGCCTGATCCCGGCCCTTTGACACGGACTTCGGCGTGCTGCATGCCAACGTCACGCGCCGCTTGCGCGGCACGGCTGGCCGCCTGTTGCGCGGCGAACGGCGTGCCCTTGCGCGAGCCATGAAAGCCGAGCGCGCCTGCCGACGACTGGCTGATCAGGTTGCCCGACATATCGGTGATCGCCACCAGTGTGTTGTTGAAGCTCGCCTGGATGTGAACGATGCCCTGCGGCACGATGCGCCGCTCTTTGCGCTTGAAGGCTTTCTTCTTGCCGCCTTTTGCTTGTGCTTTTGCCATAATTCTTTAAGTGACAAGTGACGAGTGGGTGATCTTGTCACTCGTCACCGTGGTTATTTCTTGCCCGGCGCTTTCTTCTTAGCGACCGTCATGCGGCGCGGGCCTTTGCGCGTGCGGGCGTTGGTATGCGTGCGCTGGCCGCGCACCGGCAGGCCGCGGCGGTGGCGCAGGCCGCGATAGCAGCCGATGTCCATCAACCGCTTGATGTTCATCTGCACTTCTTTGCGCAGGTCGCCTTCGACCATGCCCTGCTGATCAATGACCGTGCGGATGCGGTTGACCTCTTCTTCGCTCAGCTCGCGGATGCGCTTATCGATGTTGATGCCGGCCTCGCCGAGAATCTGGTTGGCGCGCGAGCGCCCGATGCCGTAGATGTATGTCAGACCGATCTCGGCTCGCTTATTTGCCGGAAGGTCTACGCCTGCGATGCGTGCCATTCGTCCTCCGTCTTCGACTATCCTTGCCGCTGTTTATGCTTGGGATTGGTGCAGATCACTCGAACAACGCCGCGGCGGTGAATGACCTTGCAGTTATCACACATTTTCTTAACCGATGCCCTGACTTTCATAATTGCTTTCCTTCCTTCATCGAGCGGGCGCTAGGTGAAGAATCCTTCGCACACAAGAAACGATTAGTTTACCATCGCCCGCCGGCTTTCGCAACCTGCCTCCGCAGGCGGCCCGCCGCTGCCCTACCCGACATTCCCATTCCCGTTTAATTCAGTGAGAATCTGCGGCCCGTCAGCGGTGATTGCCACTGTATGCTCGAAATGTGCCGACGGCCTGCCGTCCAGGGTGATTACCGTCCAGCCGTCGGACAGGACTTTGACGTCGTGGCGCCCGATATTGACCATCGGCTCGATAGCCAGCACCCAGCCTTCGCGCAAGACAGGGCCGGTGCCGGGCTTGCCGTAATTCGGCACCTGCGGGTCTTCGTGCATCGCCCGACCGATGCCGTGCCCGCAGAAGTTGCGCACCACCGAATAGCCGAGCGGCTCGACATACGCCTGCACGGCGTTGCAGACATCGCCGAGGCGATTGCCGACGCGGCAGCGGGAGATCGCTTCAAACAGTGAGCGGCGCGTCGTGTTGATCAGCTTCCAGGCGTCATCGCTGATCCGCCCAACCGGCACCGTCACCGCCGCGTCGCCGACATAGCCCTGCAAGGTTGCGCCGCAGTCAATGCCGATGATGTCGCCCTCGCGCAGCTTACGTTTCGAAGGGATGCCATGCACCACTTCATCGTTGATCGAGGCGCAGATCGAAGCCGGATAGCCGTGATAGCCCTTAAAAGTCGGCACCGCACCCGCGGCGCGGATCAGGCGCTCGGCTTCGGCATCGAGGTCGCGGGTGGTAATCCCCGGCTGCACGATCTCCGAGAGCTGCTTCAACACGCGGGCGACAATCTGCCCCGCAGCGCGCATCTTTTCAATCTCGATTTTCGATTTGCGAATCACCATGACAAAGACCCCTGACCACTCGATTGCAGTGATCGGCTCTCCTCATCGCTTACTCACTGCGCCGCATTGCCTCGCTCCGAGTTCGAATCACTTTCGACAATCTCGGCCAGGCGATTGAAGACGGCTTCCGGCGTTCCCGTGCCGTCAACCCGCTGGAGTCGGCTCGACGCCTCATAGTATTCAAGCAGCGGCCGCGTCTTCTCCTGGTAGAGCTGCAACCGCTGTTGGATCGCTTCGATGGTGTCGTCGGGCCGGGTCATCAGCGCCTCGCCGTCCAGGTCGCAAACCTCGTCGTGTTGGGGCGGCTTGAACTCCATATGATAAATCGAGTTGCAGCGTTTGCAGATGCGCCGGCCGGTCAGGCGGCGCAGCAGCAGCTCGCGCGGCACGTCAATCTTGATGACGACGATGCGATTGCCGTCCTCCTGCGCGATCATTTCAAGCAAGCGCGCTTGCGGCAAGGTGCGCGGGAAGCCATCGAGGATGCACCCGCCGACGCAATCGTTCAGACAGAGCCGCTGCTTAATCACCTCGGCGAGAATATCGTCGCTGACCAGCTCGCCGGTGGCGAGGACCGCTTTGACGTGCCGGCCGAACTCGGTTTCCTCCTTGGCGATCTCGCGCAGGATGTCCCCCGTAGCGACGATTGGCAGACCGAAACGGTCTGCCAATAATTGCGCCTGAGTGCCTTTGCCTGCACCTTGCGGCCCCATCAAAACGTAGAGGTTCGACATAAGCTCAATACGAGCGCCGCCCCCGCATGCGCCGCCCGCGCGGCCCGAGGAAGCCGTCGTAGTGGCGCATGATCAGCTGCGACTCGATCTGGTTCATCGTGTCCATCGCCACGCCGATGACAATCAGCAGGCTGGTGCCGCCGAAGTAGAAGTTGACGCCGATGCCGGTCGTGATCCACGAAGTCAGCGGGTTGCCGCGCAGCAGGTTGTCGAGCGACTGCCCGATGAAAGGCAGGTATTGAACCGCGAAGCCCGACAAGATGAACTGCGGCAGCAACGCCACCACCGCCAGGTAAATGGCGCCGGCCGTCGTCAGCCGCGTGAGAATCTCGTTCAGGTAATCCGAGGTGCGCTTGCCCGGGCGGATGCCGGGGATGAACGCGCCGTTCTTGCGCAGGTTGTTCGCCACTTCGTCAGTGTTGAAAATGATCGACACGTAGAAGAAAGTGAAGAAGATGATCGCCGCCGCATAAATCAGGTAATGCAGCGGGTGACCCTGGCCGCCCATCTCGCTGGCCAGTTTCCCCAGCCATGCTTTCCAGCCCGTGGTATTCTCGGGGTCCGTGCCGAGGAAGCCGAGGATGGTCTGTGGGAAGGCGAGGATCGAAGACGCGAAGATCACAGGGATGACGCCGCCCATGTTGACCTTCAACGGCATGTGTGTCTGCTGCTGCGGGATCGATTGCCGCCCGACCATGCGCCGCGCATGGTTGATGGGAATCTTGCGGAAGCCGCGCTCGACGAAGACGATGGCCGCGATCACCAGGATCATCGCCACGACCAGCAAGATGACGCCAATGGCCTGGCCGGTGCCGCCGCCCGTGAGCTTCTCGTACATGGTCTGCACCGCCGAAGGCAGGCGCAGCACGATGCCGGCGAAGATGATCAAGCTGATGCCGTTGCCGACGCCGCGCTCGGTGATCTGCTCGCCGAGCCACATAATGAACGTCGTGCCGGTCGCCAGCGTCAACATCGTCATCAGCACGAAGTTCAGCCCGGGGTTGTAGACCAGATTGCCCGAAGAGGTGACCTGATTCTGCAACCAGTAGGCGATGCCGAACGACTGCACCGCGCAGAGCACGACCGTCAGGTAGCGCGTGTACTGGGTGATCTTGCGCCGGCCCAGATCGCCTTCTTCCTGCAACGCCTTCAGCCGCGCGCTCACGACGGTCATCAGTTGCAGGATGATCGACGCCGTGATGTAGGGCGTGATGCCGAGGGCGAAGATAGAGACGACTCTGAAGTTGCCGCCGGAGAACAAGTCCATGACGCCGGCCAGGCTGCGGTGCATCACGCCCTGCTCCCACAGGTTCGAGAGCACCTGCGGGTCAATGCCCGGCGTGCGCACGTGCGAGCCGATGCGGTAAACCGCCAGCATCGCCAGCGTGAACAGGACGCGCTTGCGCAGGTCAGGGACGGTGAAGACGTTGCGGATGCTGTTGACGAAATTCTCGATCATGACTTTGCAATTCCCCTGGGCGTTGAACGAATCGCGCGGCGATTCTTGATTTATGGCCGAGCCCTTATTTTACAAGAAGCCGGCCATAAACCAGAAACCGAAATGGCGTTTACGCCTCAAAGCTTTTGCCGACCAGGCTGGCGGTGCCGCCGGCGGCTTCGATCTTTTCTTTCGCCGACTTCGTGAAACGGTGTGCGGTGATGCTCAGCTTCGCGGCCAGCTCGCCGCCGCCTAAGACGACGACGCCCTCAAAGCGTGCCAGGTGACTCTTCTTAATCATGCCGCGCTCGACCATCAGCTCCGGCGTGATCGGCTCGCTGCCGTCAAAACGCTCGGCCAGTTCTGATAGCTGCACTTCGATCCAGACCTTTTTGAAGATGTTCGTAAAGCCGCGCTTGGGCAGTCGCCGTTGCAGCGGCATCTGGCCGCCTTCAAAGCCCGGACGGCCCGAATAGCCGGAGCGCGATTTCTGCCCTTTGTGGCCGCGCCCCGAAGTCTTGCCGAGCCCCGAGCCGGGGCCGCGCCCGACGCGCTTCTTATCTTTGTTTGCGCCCTTCGGCGCGCCGATGTTGTGTATGCCTATTGCCATGATTTGACTCCGGGGGTCAGGGGTCAGGGGTCAGGGGCCAGTTGTAAAACTTAGTTTTCTTCACCGGCCCCGGCCCCTGTCACCCGGCCCCTATTCAATGATTCTCAGCAGGTGCGGGACCTTCTTAACCGCGCCGCGCATGGACGGGGTGTCGGGCCGCTCGACGATCTGATTGAGCTTGGTCAGCCCGAGGCTGCGGACGATCTCTTTATGCGCTCTGGGCGTGGCGATAGTCGAGCGATACCACTGAATCTTGATGGTCGCGCCCGGCGCTTCGTTGTTGGCCGTTGCCATGATAACTCCCTTCGAGCCGTTTCAAGCTTCGCCTGCGAAGCCTGCGGCCATTCGTTAAGCGCTCGCGGCTTCTTCTGCCGCCTGCCGCCGCAGCCGCGACACCGAGGTCGGGTCTTTCAACTCCCGGAGACCTTCAAAGGTGGCGCGGACGACGTTGTGCGGGTTCGAGGTGCCGATTGATTTCGTCACCACATCGCGCACGCCGACCAGTTGCATGATGGCGCGCACGGCGCCACCGGCGATGACGCCCTTGCCTTCGGGAGCGGGCTTGAGCAGCACGCGCCCTGAGCCAAAGATGCCGGTCACCTGGTGCGGCAGGGTGTGGCCCGACAGCGGCACGCGAATCAGATTCTTCTTCGCCGCCTCGATGCCCTTCTTGATCGCCAGCGGCACTTCGCGGGCCTTGCCACTGCCGAAGCCGACGACGCCATTCTCGTTGCCGACTATGACCAGCGCCGCAAACGACAGGTTCTTGCCGCCCTTGACCACCTTGGTCACGCGGTTGATTGAAATCACCTGATCCTTCAGATCGAGACCTGATGCGTCAATTCGTTCCATTATTAAAACTCCAGTCCAGCTTCGCGCGCCGCTTCGGCGAGACTGCGCACGCGCCCGTGATAGATGTAGCCGCCGCGGTCAAAGACGACGCGGGTGATGCCCTTCTCTTTGGCGCGCTCGGCAATCGCTTTGCCGATCTCTTTGGCTGCCGCAATGTTGCCGCCGGTGCGTCCCTTCCAATCTTTTTCCGTTGTCGAAGCCGAGGCCACGGTGACGCCCTGCGCGTCGTCAATGATCTGCGCGTAGATGTGGTTGACGCTACGAAAGATGGCCAGCCGCGGGCGCTCGCCGCTGCCGCCGACTTTTTGGCGGATGCGCTGATGCACCGCCCGCCTAATGTCTTGTCTGCTTTTCTGTGCCATATCGTTTGTCCTTATGGTCGCTGATTGTGCCGGCTTGCGGCATCACTTCAGCAACTCTCAGATGGTGACGAGTGACAAGTGACAAGGTGATTCCGTTTTTCTTGTCACTCGTCACGTGTTACGTCCCCTTACTTGCCGGTCTTGCCGGGCTTGAGCTTCAAGGCTTCGCCGGCATAGCGCACGCCCTTGCCCTTGTACGGATCGGGGCGGCGCAGGCTGCGCATGTCGGCGGCAATCTGGCCGACCTGCTGCTTGTCAATGCCGGTGATCGTCAGGGTCGTCTGGTACTGCTGAATCGGCTTGTTGACACGCTCGACCTTGACATCAATGCCCGACGGCAGCGGGAACTCGATGGGGTGCGAATAACCGAGGTTGAAGATGACGCGACTCTTCTGCAATTCGACCTTGTAGCCGACGCCGACGATGTCGAGCTGCCGCGTATAGCCATCGGTGACGCCGGTGACGGCGTTCTGCACCAGGGCGCGCGCCAGTCCATGAACCGCCGCGTGGTCGTCACTGGTGCGCTCGGCGACAAGCTGATCCCCGTCGACGCGAAACTGAATGCCGGCGGGCACATTGGTCGTCAACTGGCCTTTCGGGCCGCTCACTTCGATCACCCCGTCCGTGATGTTGACCTTGACGTTCTTAGGAATGCTTATTGGCTTCTTGCCTATTCTCGACATAATGATAACTCCGCATTCAGGAGTCAGGAGCCAGGAGTCAGAATGAACTCTGACTCCTGGCTCCTGACTCCCTTCACTCTTAATAGACCCGGCAGATCAACTCGCCGCCGACACGCTCGCGGCGCGCCCGGCGGTCGGTCATCAAGCCGCGCGAGGTCGAGAGGATGTTGACCCCCAGGCCGCCCAGCACGCTCGGCACCGCTGTGCCTTTGACGTAGACGCGGCAGCCGGGCTTTGAAACGCGCTCCAGCCGCGAGATCACCTGCTCGCCCTTGGTGCCATAGCGCAGGTAGATGCGGATGTTGCGGCGCACGCCTTCGCCGATGACCTTAAAGTTGTTGATGAAGCCTTCTTCTTTCAAAATGCGCGCGATCTCCAGCTTGATGTTCGAGACCGGCACGTCTACCTTCTGGTGCTTGGCCGCGTACGCATTGCGCATTCGCGTCAGCATATCAGCGATTGGATCTGTCATCACTTCTCCTGAAATCCGTGACAAGTGACAAGTGACAAGTGACAAGAAAAACTCCGCCCGCTCTTGTCACTGTTCACCTGTCACTTGTCACTCTCTTTTACCAGCTCGACTTCGTCACGCCGGGAATGTGGCCTTCGAGCGACAGCCCGCGGAAGCAGATGCGGCAGAGCGCGAACTTGCGCAGGTAGCCTTTGCCGCGACCGCAGCGCCGGCAGCGGTTATGCACCCGCGACGTGAAGATGTTCAAGTTCATGCCGGCGGCCTTGGCGCGCTTCACTTCTTTCTTGCCGGCGGCGCCGTACTGCTCTTTGACCCGCTGCTTGGCGTTCGCCAGCGCCCGCTTCAGCTCGTTCGCTTTATAGACTGATGATGTTCTTGCCATAAGTTAGTTCTCAGTTGTCAGTTGTCAGTCGTCCGCTCTCAGCCGAATCGCGTTGCGCGACTAGCAACTGAGAGCCGGTCACTGGTAACTACTTCATAAACGGCATGCCGAATTGCCGCAGCAGGGCGCGGCCTTCTTCGTCTGTGCGTGCCGTCGTCACAATAGAAATGTTCATGCCCCGCGTGCGATCAACGCGATTGAAGTCGATCTCCGGGAAGATCAACTGATCCTTGATGCCAATTGTGTAGTTGCCGCGGCCATCAAAAGCGCGCGGGCTGACGCCGCGGAAGTCGCGCACGCGCGGCAGCACGGCGTTGATGAAGCGATCCAGAAACTCGTACATGCGGTCGCCGCGCAGCGTCACCGAAACGCCGACCGGCATCCCCGTGCGCAGCTTGAAGGCGGCAATCGATTTCTTCGCCTTGGTGATGACCGGCTTCTGGCCGGCAATCGTCGTCAGCTCCATCGTCGCCTGGTCAAAGACCTTCGGGTTGCTCTGCGCCTCGCGGCCCACGCCCATGTTTAAAACCACTTTTTCGATCTTCGGCGCGGCCATCGGGTTCGTGTAGTTGAACTCTTTAATCAAGGCCGGCAGAATCTCGCTATTGTATTTCTCTTTCAGTCTCGCTGCCATATCCGTCCTCGCATCTGATGCGCCGGGGCGCGCCTTCAGTCGCTTTGTCTGGCTGCCGCCGCGCCCTCTCGAAGAGCGCCTCCCCGCGCGGCCTCTGGGTTACTGTTTCTCGATAGCCGCGCCGCACTTCTTGCATGCGCGGTGGCGCTTGCCGTCTTCGAGCACCTGATGCGCCGAGCGCGTCGCCTGACCGCAGTGCGGACAAAGCAGCATCACGTTCGACACGTCAATCGGCGCTTCGCGCTCAAGGATGCCCGACTGCACGCCGCGCCGCGAGTTCGCCTTGGTGTGGCGCTTGACGACGTTGACGCCTTCGACGATCACCTTATGCTTGCGCGGCAGCACTTCGATGATTCGCCCCGTCCTGCCGCTGTCTTTGCCGGTGATGACGACCACGCGGTCGTTCTTTCGCACATTGATTTCTACGTTCATAACACCTCAGGAGTCAGGAGTCAGGAGTCAGGAGTCAGAATGAGCAAGGAAGCCGGCTCGGCTTTTATTCTGACTTCTGACTCCTGACTTCTGAATACTTTCTCAAATCACTTCCGGCGCAAGGCTGACGATCTTCATGAACCGCTTGTCGCGCAGCTCGCGGGCAATGGGGCCGAAGACGCGCGTGCCGACGGGCTCGTTGTCCGGCTTGATGATCACCGCCGCGTTCTGATCGAAGCGAATATAAGTGCCGTCCTTGCGGCGCGTCTCTTTGCGGGTGCGGACGATGACGGCGCGCACCACCTGGCCCTTCTTGACCGCGCCATCGGGCGCCGCTTCCTTGACCGCCGCGGTGATGATGTCGCCGAGCCCTGCGCGCAGACCCGTGTGGCCGCCGAGCGGCAGGATCATCGAGATGCGCTTGGCCCCGGAGTTATCCGCCACCTCAAGGATTGATCTCATCTGAATCATGACTTTGTCTCCGACGGGTGTTGGGTGTTGGGTATGGGATGTTGGGGATTAGGAGTTGGTCAGAAGCATTCATCTCTTGACCGACACCCGACACCCGGCACCCGGCACCCGACACCCATCACCTGGCTTTCTGAACAATCTCGACGACGCGCCAGCGCTTGCGCGCCGACATCGGTCGCGTTTCGACGATGCGCACGGTATCGCCGACCTTCGCTTCCATCTCGTTGTGCGCCATGAACTTGGTGCGGCGGCGGATGTAGCGGCGGTACTTCGGGTGGCGCACCAGCCGCTCGACGCGGACGACCACGGTCTTGGTCATCTTGTCGCTGGTCACTAACCCGACCTTCTCCTGGCGGCGGTGCTGCGGCCCCGTAGCTGCGGCCTGCGGCTCGTCTGTGCCGCCGATGGCCGCGGCCACTTTGCCGAGCGTCGAGCCGATGGCGCGCGCCACGTCGGTCAGCACGCCTTCGCCGCTCTCGCTCGTTTGATCGTTTCTGTTCTCTTCCATACTCACCCTTCAACGTGGCGCGCTGTAGCGCGCCGTGACTCTTACTTTCCGGCTTCGAGGCCGCGCTCGCGGATCAAGGTCAGCACGCGCGCCAGGTCTCTGCGCGACTCGCGCAGATTCTTGACCACGTCCGTGTTGCCGAGCGACAGCTTGAAGCGCATGCGGAAGATGCTCTCCTTCATCTCGGCGACTTTGGCCCGCAGGTCGTCGTCGTTCAAATCTCTCAGCTCATCAGCCTTCATACCAGCCCTCCTGCGTCTTGCTGCTTGCGCGTGATGAACCGGGTCTTGATGGGCAGCTTCTGCGCCGCCAGCCGCATGGCTTCGGCGGCGGTCTTCTCATCAACGCCTTCCATCTCGAAGAGGATGCGGCCCGGCTTGATGACCGCGACCCAGCCTTCGGGCGCGCCCTTGCCCTTGCCCATGCGGGTTTCCGCCGGCTTCTTGGTGATGGGCTTATCCGGGAAGACGCGAATCCAGATTTTGCCGCCGCGCTTGATGAAGCGGGTCATCGCCACGCGCGAGGCTTCGATCTGCTTGCCGGTAATCCATGCCGGCTCCAGCGCCTTCAACCCATACTCGCCGAAAGAAATCTCCGCGCCGCGCGTCGCCACACCGCTCATGCGGCCACGCTGCTGCTTGCGATACTTCATTCGCTTGGGAATCTTATATTCAGCCATATTTCACCATTGCGGATTGCGGATTGCGGATTGGTAGATTCGGGAACCTCGTTCCAAAATCCGCAATCCGCAATCCGCAATCGTTATGCTCTCCGCGGTTGCGGCGCGCGGCGCGCGGTCAGCTCGTCGCCGCGATAAATCCACACCTTGATGCCGATGACGCCAAACGTCGTGTTGGCTTCGGCGAATCCGTAATCGATGTCGGCGCGCAACGTGTGCAGCGGCAGGCGGCCTTGCAAGTACCATTCGCTGCGGGCGATTTCCGCGCCGTTCAAGCGGCCCGATACGCGCACCTTGATGCCCTGAGCGCCGAAGCGCTGAGCGTTCTCGACGGCGCGCCGCATGGCGCGGCGGAAGGCGATGCGCTTCTCTAACTGCTGGGCGATCTGCTCGGCTTGAAGCTGCGCGTTCAACTCCGGCTTGTGAATCTCCTGGATGTTGACGTAGACCTCGCGGCCCGTGCGCTCTTTGATCTCTTGCTTGAGCTTATCGATCTCCGCGCCCTTGCGCCCGATGATGATGCCGGGGCGCGAGGTGTGGATGATGATCTTCAGCTTGTTGGCGGCGCGCTCGATGTCGATGCCCGAGACGCCGGCGCCGGCAAACCGCGACTTCAGCTCGCGCTTGAGCTTCAGGTCTTCGTGCAGCAGGTCGGCGTACTCGCGCTTGGCGATCCAGTTCGAGTGCCACGAGCGGTTGACGCCGAGCCTGAACCCATAGGGATGAACTTTCTGGCCCATAATTACTCTTCTTCCTTCTCGGTTTCGACTTCGATAGTGATGTGGCTCTGCCAGCGGCGCTCGCGATAAGCGCGGCCCATCGGCGCCGGCCTGACGCGGCGGCGATACTTCGTCGGTCCCAGGTCAACCATCGCCTTCGAGACCAGCAGGCGGTCAACGTCAATGGCGACGTTCAACTGTTCGGCCTTCTGTTCGGCGTTGGCGATGGCCGAGCGCAGCGTGATTTCAATCGGCGTCACGGCGCGCTTGTTGGTGCCTTTCAGGATCGCCAGCGCTTCGTTGACGTTGCGCCCGCGGATCAGGTCAATGACCAGCCGCGCTTTCTGCGGCGAGCCTTTGATGTACTTGGCGACTGCGCGTGCCTTCATCGCTTACTTGCCTCCCTTCTTGACCGTCTTGTCGCTCTTCTCGGGGTGGCCTTTGAAATGGCGGGTCGGCGAAAACTCGCCGAGCTTGTGACCGACCATGTTCTCTTGAACGTAGACCGGGATGAATTTCTTGCCGTTGTGAACCGCCAGCGTGTGGCCGACCATTTCGGGAATGATCGTCGAGCGGCGCGACCATGTCTTATGGACGCGCTTCTCGTTCGCCTGATTCATTCGCGTGATGACTTTCAGCAGCGGCTCGTCAATGAACGGCCCTTTTTTAATTGATCTTGCCATAACTTTTCAGGTGATGGGTGTCGGGCGTCGGGTGTCGGGGTTTTCACCAGCCCCTGACACCGAACACCCAACCCCCGGTTCTTATTTCTTGGCCCGGCGCACGATGAATTTATCCGTGCGCTTGTTATTGCGAGTCTTGTAGCCGCGCGTCGGCTGGCCCCAGGGCGACACCGGGTTGCGACCGCCGGAGGTCTTACCTTCGCCGCCGCCGTGCGGGTGATCCACAGGGTTCATCGCCACGCCGCGCACTTTCGGCCGGCGGCCGAGCCAGCGCGTGCGGCCCGCTTTGCCGAGGCTGACGTTGCTATGCTCGATGTTGCCGATCTGGCCGACCGTCGCATAGCACTCGATGTTGACGCGGCGAATCTCGCCGCTCGGCAGTCGAAGCTGCGCCCAGTCGCCTTCTTTAGCGACCAGTTGCGCCGCGCCGCCGGCAGCGCGCACCATCTGCGCGCCTTTTCCCGGTCGCAGCTCGACGTTGTGAATCGTCGTGCCGAGCGGGATGAAGCGCAGCGGCAGGGCGTTGCCGATGATGATGTCGGCCTCGGGACCGCTTAAGACCGTCTGCCCGACCTTCAAGCCGAGCGGCGCGATGATGTAACGCTTCTCGCCGTCGGCGTAGCTCAAGAGCGCGATGTTGGCCGAGCGGTTCGGATCGTATTCGATTGTCGCCACCTTGGCCGGGACGCCGGCCTTGTCGCGCTTGAAATCGATGATGCGATACTGGCGCTTGCTGCCGCCGCCGCGCCGCCGCACGGTGATGTGGCCGTCGCTGTTGCGCCCCGAGATGCGCTTCTTCGGCGCGAGCAACGGCTCGTACGGCTTGTCCGTGGTAATCTCGTCGCGCGTCAGATAGGTCTGGTAGCGCCGCGCCGGTGATGTCGGTGTTAGCTTTTTAATTCCCATCACAGTTCCATTTTGGATTTTAGATTTTAGATTTTGGATTGAAGACGCGGACGCTGTTCCGGCAATCTAAAATCCAAAATCCAAAATCCAAAATCAAATTGCGTCTTCGTACATGATCGGCTTCTCGCCGCTCTTGAGCGTCACGTAAGCCTTTTTCCAGTCGGCACGGCGGCCCACTTCGCGGCGCATCGGCAGGCGCTTCTGCTTGCCGCGATAATTGACGACGCGCACCTGATCGACCTGCACCTTGAAGATCTGCTCGACGGCGCGCTTGATCTCAAGCTTCGAGGCATGGACATTGACCTTGAGGGTCAGCAACTGGCGGTCGTTGCCGTTGCGGCCCATCGCCTCCGGCTCGTCTTTCATCGTCAGCGCCTTCTCGGTAATGACCGGCCCTTTGATGATGTCCCAAATCGTTTTCATGACTATTCCTCTTGCGCGTCCGGCGCGCGCTCTTCGACCGGCGCTTCGTCAGCTTGGACAGGCGCTTCATCGGCTTGCGCCGGCTGTGCCTGCGCCGTCGCGTTGCCGCCGAGCTGCTTGTCGAGCAGCGCCGCGGCGTCCCTGGTCAACGCCACCTGCTCGTGCGTCAGCAGGTTGTAGACATTGATGCCGCCGGGCGCAACACAGGTGACGTGTTGCAGGTTGCGCGACGACAGGGCCAGGTTGCCGTTTTCGAGCGCGTCAACGATTAGCGTGCGGCCTTCGAGGCCAAGCCCGGCAAGCGCCGCCACGAAATCTTTCGTCCGGTGCGTCTGCAACTCGAAGTTGTCAACGATGACCAGTCCGCCTTCGCGCAGGCGCTCGGAAAGCACGGCGCGAATCGCGCCGCGCCGCATTTTCTTCGGCAGGCGGTACGACCAGTCGCGCGGCTGCGGCCCGTGGACATTGCCGCCGCCTTTCCAGAGCGGCGAGCGGAGACTGGCGATGCGGGCGCGGCCTGTGCCCTTCTGCTTCCAGAGCTTCTTGCCCGAACCGCGAACGTCACCGCGCGTCTTGGTCGCGCTGGTGCCGGCGCGTTGATTCGCCATATACGCTTTGACCGCTTCGTAAATCAGCGGCTTGTTGAGCGGCGCGCCAAACACGTCGTCAGACAACGTCAGCTCGCCGACCTCTTCGTTCTTCAGATTCTTAACCTTCACAACAGGCATTGTCTTGCTCCGCCAGGATTCAGGATTCAGGGTTCAGGGTTCAGATTGAAAGCGGCGGCGATAGCCGACTTCCCTATTCATTCTGACTCCTGACTCCCGACTCCTGACTCCTTCGCTATTGTGCTTTCTTAATCAGCACGTATGCGCCATTCGGCCCCGGAACCGCGCCGTGAATCATCAGCAGATTGTTATCCGGATCAACGGCGACGACGCGCAGGTTCTTGATCGTCTTGCGCTCGTTGCCCATCTGGCCGGCCATCTTCGTGCCTTTGTAAACACGCGACGGATAGGCCGATGCGCCGATGCCGCCGGGGGCGCGGTGAAACATCGAGCCGTGGGTCGCGCGGCCGCCGCCGAAGCCGTGCCGCTTGATGAAGCCGGCGAACCCCCGCCCCTTCGAGCGCCCGATGATCTCGACCAGATCGTTCTGGTTGAAGATATCAACCAGCACTTTATCGCCGACGTTCGTGCCATCCTCGCTCGCCTGGACGCGGACTTCGCGCAGCACGCGAGTCGGCGGCACGCCGGCACGCTTGAAGTGCCCTTCGGTCGGCTTGTTCACCTTGCGCGGCGCTTTCTCTTCGACCAGGCCGAGCTGAACGGCGTCGTAGCCATCCGTGTTGACCGTCTTCTTTTGCACGACGATGCAGGGGCCGGCCTTGATTACCGTCACCGGCGTGACCGAACCGTCGTCGGCAAACAACTGCGTCATTCCGAGCTTCTTGCCAATAATTCCGTTGACCATGTTTCTAGTCCTGAGTGATGAATGATGAGTATGGAGTGTTGAGCCGAACGCCAATGGCGTTTTACTCATCACTCATTACGCATTACCCATTACTTTATTTGTGGTCCTTGCCGAAGGCTTTGATTTCGACATCCACGCCCGCCGGCAGGTCGAGCTTCATCAGCGCATCAACCGTCTGCGGCGTCGGGTCGAGAATGTCCATCAGCCGCTTGTGCGTGCGAATCTCGAACTGCTCGCGCGACTTCTTATCCACGTGCGGGCTGCGCAGCACGGTGTACTTGTTCTTCACCGTCGGCAGCGGAATCGGCCCGGCGACACGCGCGCCCGTGCGTTTAGCCGTGTCAACGATCTCAGCCGTTGACTGGTCAAGCACACGGTAATCGTAAGCTTTCAAGCGGATGCGAATCTTTTCGTTCAGCATAATTCTCTTTCACTCGACGCCCGCGCTGCTGATTGCCAGTAGCGCGAACGCTCACTTATTGCCTTCAAACTGGCTCCGAGAGCCAGATGCGGCGAACGGCGCGACTACTCCAGGATTTCAGAGACGGTGCCGGCGCCGACCGTGCGCCCGCCTTCGCGGATCGCAAACCGCAGCCCCTTCTCCATCGCTATCGGGTTGATCAACTCGATCTCCAACTGCGAATTGTCCCCAGGCATCACCATCTCCACTCCCTCCGGCAACTGCGCCACCCCTGTCACGTCCGTCGTCCGAAAATAAAACTGCGGCCGGTACCCGCTGAAAAACGGCGTGTGCCGCCCGCCCTCTTCCTTCGTCAGCACGTACACTTCCGCCTTGAACTTCGTGTGCGGGTTGATGCTCCCGGGCTTCGAGATC
>DATENM010000144.1 GCA_035275065.1 Blastocatellia bacterium | reverse complement strand
CGGCACATAGACGCCGCCGCTTTGCCAGAGGCCGAGCATCGCCACCAGCAGCTCGAGGCCGCGCTCGCAGAGTACGGCGACGGGCTGCTCGGCGGTGACGCCCTGCTGCCGCAGGCGGTCGGCCAGCAGTTGGGCGCGCAGGGCGAGCCCGGCATACGACAGCTGAAGCGCGGCGCGGGAGGCGGCGATGGCATCCGGGGCGGCGCTGGCCTGTTGCCAGAAGAGGTGGTTAAGGCAGCGGTGGCGGGGGTAGGGGCGGGCCGTGTCATTCCACTCAGCGGTCAGTTGCCAGGCTTCAGCCGGCGAGAGCATGGGCAAGTCGGCGGCAGGGCCGGGATGGCCGGAGGCGAAGGCGGAGAGCAGAAGGCTGAGATGGGAGAGCAGGCGAAGGGCGGAGGTGGGGTCGAAGAGGTCGCTGCAGTAGGCGAGGCTGGCCTGGATGCCTTCCTCAGTATGCGTCATCGTCAGCTCAAGGTCGAATCTAATTAGACCGATAGAATGGCCCATTGGACTTAACTTCAGGTTAGCGACCTGGGAGTTGCCTCGGAGTTCTGCTTGGGTAAGAAATAACACAGGCGAGAAAGGAAACCGGCCCGGGTCGCGCTCCGGAGCAAGCTCCTCTACCAGCTTCTCAAACGGAAGGTCCTGGTAAGCGTATCCACCCAGTGTAATCTCCCTCACTCTGCCCAGCAGCTCTGTGACGCTAGGATTGCCTGACATATCCGTGCGCAGCACCAGCTGGTTAATGAAGAAGCCGATGAGTCTTTCTATTTCCAGCCGGTGTCGATTAGCAATAAGTGTAGCAACACTAATATCTTTTTGACCGCTGTAGCGGCTCAGCAGCAGTTTGAAGGCCGCCAACAAAGTCATAAACAAGGTGACGCCTTGCTGCCGGCTCAGCCGCCGCAACTCTTGCGTCAGCTCCGCGCTCAGGCGCAAGCCGACGCTGCCGCCGCGATGGCTGGCCACCGCCGGTCGCACTCGATCCGTCGGCAGCTCCAGCACCGCCACCTCGGCCAATTGCCGCCGCCAGTACGAGAGCTGCTCGTCAAGTACCGCGCCTTGCAAGTACTGCCGCTGCCACACCGCGTAATCCGCATACTGTATCCGCAGCTCCTCTAAAGCCGAGGGCTGGCCCTGGCTATAAGCCTCGTAGAGCCGGCTGAACTCACTCACCAGCACCCCCGTTGACCAGCCGTCCGAGGCGATGTGATGCATCACCACTATCAGGATGTGCTCATCCTCCTGCAACCGCAGCAGCGCCGCTCGCAGCACCGGCCCGCCTCGCAGATCAAACCCTCGACTGCTCTCATCCCGCACCACTTCGCGAGCCGCCGCCTCGCGCTCCTCTGCCGGCAACTGGCCAAGCTCCCACAGGCGCAGTCGCACCCTGGCCTCGGCTTCGATCACCTGCACGGCTTGTTGCTGCCGCAGCTCGAAGCGTGTGCGCAGCACCTCGTGCCGCCGCTCGATCTCTCCCAGGCTCTGCTCAAAGGCCGCCACATTCAGCTCGCCGGTGAGGCGCACCGCCATCGGGATGTTGTAGGCGGCGCTCGCGGGCTCAAGCTGATGGATGAACCACAGCCGCTGCTGCGCGAATGACAGCGGCAGCTCCCTCTCTCGACTCGCGCGCTCAATCGGAGTCGCGGCGACGCTCATGCCTTGCCGCTGCTGCTGCTGCACGGCCGCCGCCAGCCCTCGCACCGTCGGTTGCTCGAACACCACCCGCAACGGGACTTCCACCCCAAGCACCTCGCGCACTCTCGACACCACCTGCGTCGCCAGCAGCGAGTGGCCACCCAGCTCGAAGAAGTTCGCCTCGACGCTCACCTCTGCCTGCCCCAGCACCTCACTGAAGATGCCCCCCACCAGCTCCTCGATGACATTCTCTGCCGCCCCTGCCTCCCCCTCTCCGGGTATTTCTGCCGCCGGCGCCGGCAGCGCCTTGCGATCCAGCTTGCCGTTGGCCGTCAGCGGCAGCTCCTCTAGCTCCACGTACGCCGTCGGCACCATATACTCCGGCAGCCGCTCTTTCAAGTGCCTCCTCATCTCCTCTCTCTCTATCTTCCTCCCCTCCCTCATCACCACGTACCCCACCAGCCGCTTCTCCCCTCTCTCTCCTCCTACCACCGCCGCCGCCGCGTCCTCCACCCACTCGGCCTCCTTCATCGCCGCTTCGATCTCCCCTAACTCGATCCGATACCCTCGCACTTTCACCTGCTGATCCACTCGCCCAAGGTACTCCAGCCGCCCGTCTCCCACATACCTCCCCACGTCGCCCGTCCGATACAGCCGCTCGCCGCTTCCCCCTCCCAGCCAATCCGGCACATACCTCTCCCCACTCTGCTTCCCA
>DATENM010000143.1 GCA_035275065.1 Blastocatellia bacterium | reverse complement strand
GCCGGCGCCGCAAGGAGATGCGTATGTGGCGCGGGAATACGAAGTGCCGGTGGGCGAGAGCGAGACGGCGCTGGCGAAGATCTGGGCCGATATGCTGAAGGTGGAGCGTGTCGGGCGCTACGATAACTTCTTCGAATTAGGCGGGCACTCCCTCCTGGCCATGCAAGTCATCTCGCAGCTTAGGCACGTACTCGGCGTGGAAGTGGCGACCAAAGACTTGTTCGCGCATCCGGTCTTGACTGATTTCGCGCGCGTTGTGGGGAGAACCCCGCAGGCCGCTCTGCCGGCGATTACGCTTGCCGAGCGCGGGGAACCTCTTCCGTTGTGCTTTGCGCAGCAGCGCTTATGGTTCCTGGCGCAGATGGAGGGAGTGAGCGAAGCCTATCACATCTTCTGCGGCTGGCGGTTGAAGGGCGAGTTGGACCGCCGCGCGCTGGATCAGGCGCTAGACCGAATCGTTGCTCGGCACGAGGCGTTGCGTACCATTTGCGAATTGATTGATGGGAAGCCGATGCAGCGCATCATTCCCGCGGAGGAGAGCCGATTCCATCTGGTGGAATGCGAGCTGAAGGAGGCGCAGGGTCGTGAAGAGGAGCTGAATCGGTTGGTGACAGAGGAAGCAAGTGCAGGTTTTGATCTGGAGCAGGGGCCGCTGATCCGCGGACAATTGATCGGGTTGGGCGAGAACGACCATGCGCTGCTGCTCACCCTGCATCACATCGTCAGTGACGGCTGGTCTATGGACATCTTCATTAAGGAGCTAAACACGCTGTACGAGGCTTTCGCGCGCGGCCAGGAAGATCCGCTGCCACCACTGACGGTGCAGTACGCCGACTACGTGGTGTGGCAGCGCGAGTGGCTGCAAGGCGAGGTGCTGCGGCGGCAGGCCGAGTACTGGCAGCAGGCACTGGCGGGAGCGCCTGCGCTGCTTGAGCTGCCGACGGATCACGTGCGACCGGCGGTGCAGGAGTATGTCGGAGGATCAGTTGAGCTGGAACTGGAAGAAGGATTGACTCGGAAGCTGAAAGAACTGAGTCAGCGCGCGGGCACGACGTTGTACATGACGTTGCTGGCCGGATGGAGTGTGCTCTTGGCGCGGCTTTCGGGGCAGGGCGATATCGTGGTAGGTACGCCGGTGGCTAATCGCGGGCGGGTAGAGATCGAGGGCTTGATCGGGTTCTTTGTGAACACGCTGGCGCTACGGCTGAAAGTGTCGGGGTCGCCAACCGTGACTGAGATGTTGCAGCGGGTAAAGGAGCAGACGCTTGCGGCACAGCAGCATCAAGACATCCCGTTTGAACAGATCGTCGAGCTTGTGCGTCCGGCGCGAAGCCTGGCGCACAATCCACTGTTTCAGGTGATGTTCGACTGGTGGCAATGGGCTCAGGAGGGCAGGTTGGCGCTGACCGGGCTGGAGGTAGAGAAGCTACAGTCGGCGCGCATGGTGGCGAAATTCGACCTGAGATTATGTTTACAGGAATCAGGCGGGCGGATCGTGGGCCGCCTTGAATACGCCACCGCCCTGTTCGAGCGCGAGACGGCGGAGCGGTATGTAAAGCACTGGCGGACGTTGCTCGATGAAATGGTGGCCGATGACATGCAGGCCGTGGACCGATTGCCACTGCTTGGAGAGGCAGAACGGCATCAGGTGCTTGTCGAATGGAACGCTACCGAGGTGTATTTCCCGAAGGAGAGCAGCGTTCACGAGCTATTCGAAGCGCAAGCCGAGAAGTGCCCTGACGCCATCGCCGTCGTAGACGGAGACCAGAATCTCACCTACAGCGGGCTTAATGTAAAGGCCAACCGGTTGGCACATCATCTACGCGGGCTGGGCGTGGGGCCCGACGCGCGAGTGGCAATTATCCTTGACCGCTCGATGGCTTTGGTGGTTGCCGAACTGGCTGTCTTGAAATGTGGAGCGGCCTACGTGCCCATCGATCCGACGTTTCCTGGAGAACGTCAGGTTTTCATGGCGCTCGACTGCGCGGCGCAGGTTGCCATTACGACCAGAGATGCGGCGTTGCCTGAGGCATGGGACGCGTCACGAGTCAACCTTGATGATTTTGCCCGGATTGAAGGAGCCGTCGAGAATCTCAGCCTTCCGTCCCACGGTGAGATGGCGGCCTACGTCATGTATACATCAGGCTCGACCGGCCAACCGAAAGGGGTGATGGTGCCGCACCGGGCGATTACACGGCTCGTCTTTAATTGCGGATATGCTGACTTCAAGTCTGACGACCGGGTGGCGTTTGCTGCCAATCCGGCGTTCGACGCGGTGACGATGGAGGTGTGGGCGCCACTGCTAAACGGCGGGCGCATGGTGGTGATTGACCCGGACTGTCTGCTCGATCCTTCGATGTTTGCGGAGGCTTTGATAGCTCAAGAGGTCAGCGTGCTGTGGATGACGGTGGGGCTTTTCAATCAGTATGTGCATGGGTTGGACGAGGCATTGGGTCGCTTGCGTTACTTGATTGTGGGCGGCGATGTGCTAGACCCGCGCACGATTGCCGAGCTACTGTCGCACGCTCCCCCAAGGCATCTTGTTAATGGCTACGGTCCGACGGAAACCACGACCTTCGCCATCACCCACGAAATCACGGAGATTTCCGAGGCCACCCGAAGCATTCCGCTTGGCAACCCGATCAGCAATACGCAGTGCTATATCCTCGACGAGAACCATCAGCCGTCGCCTATTGGAGTCGGCGGAGAGATCTACATTGGCGGCATGGGAGTGGCACACGGCTATCTCAACCGCGCAGAGTTGACTGCCGAGCGCTTCCGGCCCGACCCCTTTGGCCGAGAGCCGGGAGCGCGCCTCTACAAGACGGGCGATCTGGGGCGATGGCTTGCCGGCGGCGAGGTCGAGTTCCTGGGGCGCAATGACCTCCAAATTAAGATTCGTGGGTTCCGTGTTGAGCTGGGCGAGATCGAGGCCA
Organism: Blastocatellia bacterium; assembly: GCA_035275065.1. Classification (NCBI taxonomy): domain Bacteria; kingdom Pseudomonadati; phylum Acidobacteriota; class Blastocatellia; species Blastocatellia bacterium. The sequence continues at coordinate 312 of DATENM010000143.1, read as the reverse complement.
GGCTAACCCGTCACCCTGCGGTGTGTGAGGCGGTGGTGCTCACCTACGATGCAGACGACGCCGGCAAGCGCTTGGCGGCTTACTTCACCGGGCAGGAGATCGGGGCTGAGGCGCTGCGAAGTTATCTCTCCGGGCAACTGCCAGAGTACATGCTGCCGACGGCTTATGTGTGGCTGGAGCGCTTGCCGTTGACGCCGAACGGGAAGGTGGATCGTCAGGCGCTGCCGGCGCCGCAAGGAGATGCGTATGTGGCGCGGGAATACGAAGTGCCGGTGGGCGAGAGCGAGACGGCGCTGGCGAAGATCTGGGCCG